>JADJWA010000002.1:300000-413074 GCA_016716605.1 Flavobacteriales bacterium | reverse complement strand
GTGATTGTATGAGTAGTTCCGGTCGCCGTGAAGCTGTACCACACATCGTTCGAGGAGGGGCTAGCGCAGGAAGGGTTCGCTGCAAGAGACTGCGTCGCACCGATTGTGGTGCCCGATGTGGTGACGCAGCTAGTGCCTGATGCAAGTGGGGTACCGGGACAGCTATCGTTGGCTGGCAACGGTGTTACCGGGGGGACGCTGTAGAACAGCGTTGTCCCAACAGCATTCCCGAACGCATTGCAACTATTATTATTGTAGCGGGTCACGAAGATCCTGTAGGTGCCGGTTGTGGGGCACAGCCAATTGAGGTAGGAACGCGATGCGAAAGTCCCGCACCCATCATCATCAGCGGTCAACTCCGTAGGTGTCGTATTGCCATTGTAGATACGTAAGTAGGTATCCACGTTAGAGGCAGCAGCACAGGTATTGAAGTTATAGACCAAGCCTGCCGTCGCGGTGAACGACCAGTAACGCCTGGCGTTTGCCCCAACAGCAACGCTCTGGACAGCCGCGGCGGGAGCAGGGGTTAGGGCACCCATGTTCGAAGCGTTGCCGCAGAACTGGGCTTTGACATTATTTGGAGCGAAAAGGGCAATGCACAATAGCATCGCACTGGGCACCATCAACCGCATCGGGCTTCTTGGACCCGCTTTTCTGGAAGTGTCTCGATTCATCATGGCAAATGGGATTGGACTTGTGGTTGGGGGTAGCGTCCTCCTGTTTCGCTGACAAGAGCCCTCTTCCTCACTTGAGCCGTTCTACCTGTATAACCGGCCTTGCATTCCGGAGACAGGATGCTGTAGAGCCTTGAATAGGCGAACAGTGCGTGAAAGCTAGATGAAGCGGTTTCGACAAGTCAAGTAATAATCCCGACGAAACGTCAACATGGTTACCATGAATAAAGAAATATCATCGACGAGGGCAACCGAAGTGAAGGATGGGCGTCGGTAGAGGTTGCTCTGCTCGCGTCAATGGCATACGAAGGCCCCGTCAGCCGTACGGCTGGCGGGGCCTTCGTATGCAGTTCGTGCCGTCTTACGGCTGGATCACCAGGCGCTCCGTGTACACCTTATCGCCAGCGATGATGTTCACCAGGTATAGGCCGGCCGCCAACTCACCTTTGAGCGTGATGACCGTGTTGAAGAAGCCGCCCTGGGTGGCGATTGCGCGCGTGCCTGCCTGTCCGGTAGGCAGGCTCACGCGCTTGCCGAAGGCATCCAGGATGTCCACGCTCACCCTATGCACGCCCTCCTCCACCCACTCCAAGCTCAGCATCAGCTGGTCGCCACGGTTCGGGTTCGGGTACATGCGCAATTGTGCTGAGCCTGTCGAAGCAACTTCCACCATGTTCTGGTTGCCACCGATTTCGGGCGGGCAGGAGATGGTCAGCAGGCACACATCGCCCCATGGGGCAACGCCATTGGGGGCGCACCAGTTGGTGCCGCTGGTCTCGAAGCTCGCCCGAACATCCACATCGTAGGAGCGGCCGCAGACCAGGCCCGTGGTGTTCACGAAGTAGGTGTTTGCCGTCTTCACCACGGTGTACAGCGGGTTGTTGCCATCCGAACGGAAGCGGAACTGGTAGCGCTTCGCGTTCAGCCACGTGCACGAGGGCAGCATGCGCCGCACCGGCCGGGCATGCACAAAGGCGTTGCTCGCGATCGGACGCGTGGCGCCGCAGCTGAAGTAGGCGTTTCCCGCGATGTCATTGAGCTTGGCACGCGGGCACTGCGCGGCGGCGTTGTCGATCATCAGGCGGCAGGCGGGGCCCCATTCATTGTAGTCCCCGTTCACGCGGCCGCGCACCTTAACGTTATAGAGTACGCCTTGCTGCAGTTGATTGCCGTTCCATGCGTTCAGCTTGAAATGGCAGGCGCGCGTGGGACCGGCGGAAAGTCCGTTGGGGGTGTTGTGGCTCTGGAAGCGCCGGAAACTGTAGGTGCCATTCGGATCGAACCACCACATCTGGTAGCCGCTGGTAGCGTTGCTGACGCTGTACTCGTCGCTCACATCCTGGTTGGCATTCGCCACCACGTACTCCGGCGTGCAGGGGCTGGTGCGCCAATCGAGCTTGTCGCAGCTTGTGCTGATGAGCCGGTCGGTGCCGAGGGGCACGCAGAACGCGTCGGCATCGCTCATGCCGCTGAAGCTGCTGCTGCCGAAGTTGCCCGTGTTGTCGATGATGCGCTTATGGGACTCGTCCCGCAGGAGGTATCCGCCACCGGCGATGCCATCGCCACCGTCGTCATGCACGCGGAGCAGGTAGCAGCCATCGGGCAGGCAGCAGGTCTCTGTATAAGTATCCGCCGCATCGGCATACGGCCCGCCGGTGCAGCGCACCTCACCGCTCCCCTGCTCCACGATCTCCCATCGGTTCTCGCTGCCGAGGTCATCGGTGGTGATGACCACCTCCAGGTTGTTCGTGCAAGGTCCATCCGTCAAGGTGGTGAGGCCCTTGCTGTAGGGCGATTGAGGATTGGCGCTGATGAGCGTGTTGCCCGCGCGCTTCACCTTCACGGAGTTCGCTGCTGCGCTGCGGCTCAAGTCCTCCGTACGGAAGGTGAAGCAGGCATCCTCCGCCAGCGCCAGTTCCTCGGTCACGGTGATGTTCGCATCCTCGTAGGGTCCGCCCTGCGCCACCACCTGGTTCAAGGCATTGGAGACCGACCAGACGACGGAGCCGGGGTCGTCGCCCAAGTCGATTTCCACCTCCATGTCGCCGCCGTTGGCCTGGGCGGGCGCTTGGTCCATTTCAATCGCAAGGATGTTCCCCACGGGGTCCTCGTCCGGGATGGTGTTCACGCTGATGATGCGGAACTCCAGCTCGTCGCCGGGCTCCACGTTCACCGGCGGGAACGACGGCTGACGCACCTCGCCCTGCGGCGCGGGAATGGCGAGCTGCCAGTCGAAGGAGTTCTGCTGGATGCCGTTCTTCCAGGTCTCCACCACGCAGCCGCTCATGGAGGACGAGCCGACGTTCTGAATCTTCAGCACCGGCGTGGCATCGCCATCGCAGGCGTACCGGAGGCCGGTGTATTCGAGGATCTTGGCGTCGTAGGTGGTCTGCGCGGCAGCGGAAAGGCCACCGATGGCCAAGGCGAGGAAGAACACGTGGCGGGTCATGGGCAGGGCGTTGGATCGGCCAAGCTAGAGGCCGCCCATCGGGCTCGCAATAGAACGTTGGTTAGTCCCCCTCAGAAACGGATGGTGAATCCCCCGAGCACGTTCACCGGCGCCTGCGGATAGAGGCCTACGAATTCCTGTCGCCGCCCGTCGGCTTGGTAGCTGTACACCCAGCCGTTGCTCTCGTACAACTCACTGAAGAGGTTGCGCACGGTGAGGTTGAAATCGATGCCGCGCGTGCCCTTTGCCAGCAGCGTCACGTTGGCCCGCAGGTCGTTCACGACGAAGGCGTCGAGGCGTCGGTCCGCGCTGGCGCTGTTGTCCAGGTACTGTTCCCCCACGTATTTGGTGACGAAGGTGAGGTCGGCGTTGCCGCGCTCCACGCTGTTCCATATGCGCAGGGCCATTTCGCTCCCGGCAATCACGGCCGGTGAGAAGGCGAGCGTGCCCTCCTCGTAGGTGAAGGCCTGCTGCCCGCCGTTGTCCCAATCATCGATATACTCGGTGAAGGCGGTGATACGGTTGCGGCTCAATGTGGCGTTTGCGCGCCAGGTGATGCGCCGTCCCACTTGCACGGCGCCCATCAGCTCCACACCGGCGCGGTAGCTGCGCGGCACATTGGTGCGCAGGGCGGCGCCCACATCGTTCAACTCGCCGGTGAGCACGAGCTGGTCGGTGTAGTCCATATAGTAGAGGTTGATGCCCGCACTAAGCCGTCCGGAGCGCCGGTCGTAGCCCAGTTCGTAGTCGATCAGGCGCTCGCTCTTCGGCCGACTCGCAGGTGTGGTCTCCAGAAGGTCCTCCCGGTTGGGCTCGCGCTGGCCCACTGCGATGGATGCATATGCACGTCCGCCATCATGCACGCGCCAAAGGACGCCGGCCTTGGGATTGAAGAAGGTGAAGCTGATGGTCTGATCGGCTGGCGTGAAGTCGTCATTAAGCATCTCCAACCGGTGCGTCACGTGGCGCATCTGCACATCGCCGAACAGGTCGATCCCGTTGCGCACTGCGTAGGTGAGCTTGGCGAATGCGTTTGCGTCAGTCTTGCTCGCTTCGTTGTCATAATACCGGTCGCCGATGCTGGTGGTGCCGGCGTAGCGGGCCCAGATGAGCTCGCCGAAGTGCTGCCCCTGGTAGTCGCTGTAGCTGCCGCCGAGCAAGAGGCGGTGCGCGCCGAGCTTCAGGTCAGCGCTGAGGTTAGCGCCCATGAGCGTGTTGTCGAGCCAGCGCCTGCGGATGAGGTCGCTGGTGGAAACCGTATCGCCATTGATGATCGCTGGCGCGATGCCATAGTTCACCAGCTCATCCGCTTCGCGGAACTGCTCGAAGTAACCAGTGCCATCCACGCGGAAGAGCGTGAGGTTCATCGTCGCGTTCGCGCCGAGCCGCTGATCGAAGAGCAATTGATGGTGCGCCTGGTCATAGTGGTCCACCTCGTTCTCGTAGGTGTAGGGATTGAAGGTGCGGTTGGTGTCGATCACCTCGCGCGGCACGCCGCCCCAGGCCTGGTAGGTGACCTCCTTCCCCCGGAAGTGGACGAAACGCAGCGAGCGCTTCGCGCCGATCCAAGCGCCTTGCAGGAAGTAGCTCTTCAGATCGGCCGAAGCGCGATCGACATATCCGTCGGTGGCGATGGACGACAATCGTGCATCGAGGCTGAAGCGGCCATTGATGAGGCCCGTGCCCGCGCTGGCGGAATAGCGCTGCGTGCCGAAGGAGCCGCCGCTGGCGCTGAGCAGTCCCCACGGCGCGCGCTTCACCGCCGTGGTCCGGATGTTCACGCTCGCGCCGAAGGCAGCAGGTCCATTGGTGCTGGCGCCAACGCCGCGCTGCACCTCGATGTCCTCCGCGCTGGTGGCCAGGTCGGGCATGTTCACCAAGAAGGCGCCCTGGCTCTCAGGGTCGTTGAAGGGCACACCGTTCACGGTGATGTTGGTGCGCGTGGCGTCGGTGCCGCGGATGCGCATGTAGGTGTAACCGATGCCGGTGCCGCCATCGCTGGTGGACACCACGCCGGGCTGCTGCTCCAGCAAGTAGGGCAGGTCCACGCCGGTGTTGATGCGGTCGATCTGCTCGCGGTCGAGCGTGGTGCGCGCAAAGGGCGAGCGCTCGCTGGCACGCAGGGCGGTGACCTCGGCCGCACGCATGGCGATGACATCGGGGCTTAAGCGGATCAGCAGATCAGGCATCCCTTCCATCGCGACAATCACGGTGTCGATGCGCTGGTAGCCCACCATGCTCACGCGCAGGCGCAGGTCTCCGGGACGAAGGCCTCTTATCGTGAAATGACCCTGCGTATCCGTGGCGCCACCGAAGGCGAGGTCACCGCCGAGCACCACGTTGGCGCCCGCCAAGGGCGCATCGCCTTCGCCGAGCACGGTACCCGCAATCTGCAACTGAGCGTTCAGGCCGAGCGGCGCGAAAGCAATCCAGCATGGAATGAAGAGTCGAAGCATGGTCCTCCGGTTGGTTTCCTTGCACGGAGGTGCCGCCAGAGGCGGGTTCCCTTCGCAGCATTACCTGCGCAGGTTCAACGGGTGTGATCTCAGCACCGCCGCGTGGCGGGCACCCCGATGCAAGACGGGACGAAGGTAGGTGCGAGGATGAAGGGCAAAGGGCGAAGGCAAAAGGATGAAGAGCGAAGGGCGCGAATCCGGTCTGTGACCAGCACGCACGGAAACAAAGGGCGTTTGCCAATCACCCGAAAGGCGGGGTGATTACAGCCCTACGCGGTCCATCGCTTCGATGGCGGTGCGCAATCGTAGCTGACGGTCGCCGCTTAGAATGATGTACGGCTTCCGCAGCTGTTCGAGCATGGCCTGATAGACGCCGAACAAGCGGTCGCGGTCGTGCGGATTCTCGCGCAGCGGGTCGGGCTCCCAAGGGATGTCGGGCGTGCAGAGCAGCCAGAGGTCGTACTGGCGCTGCTCGGATTGCTCGCGGATCCACGGGTCGCAGCGGTCGTACTTCTCCTCGCTCCATATGCGGATGGTAAGGAGATCAGTGTCGCAGATGAGCATTGGCAGCCGCTGCTGCTCCGCTAAGATCTGCGCCTCGTCCTCGGCGCGCGCCTGTGCCTGGGCGATGGTGAGCAGGTCCGCTTCCTCATATCCGGGCCCACTGTCCGTCAGATAGGGGCGCGCGAACTCTCCCACCACGATGCCGTGGCGCCCTAGGTCGCGTGCCAGCGTGGATTTGCCGCTGCTCTCCGGCCCGACGATCGCGATCTTCTTCATTCCCGTTCCGTTCCGAAAGTAACTTTCGGTCACCCTGCAGGCAGCTATTCGCCCATGCAAGGCTGTCCTGTGAGTGAATCATCCCCTAGAACCATGCGCACACGAACTACCCTCTCGCTGATCGCGATTAGCCTTTCTGCGGCTCAGGCCGCGATGCCGCCCCTTCAGCAGGCCACCTTGCAGGAGCATCTGCTTGAGGTGAATGCAGAATGGCGAACGCAGGATGCCTCACCCTTGGGGGGCCAATCCATTGTGAGCTTCGCGACGGAAGCGGAGCGCATCCGCACGCACCTCTTGATGGTGCGAGAGCGACTGCTGGCCCGGGACCATGCGGGGATGTCCGCCGCCTCGATTGAAGAACGGTCGACGCTGCTCGCGCGCCTAGGCGACTACGCGGAGGGGCGGACCTTCCCGCAGAACCACGTGGTAGCGTACCGCAACCCGGTCTTCATCGACCCGCAGGGCACGGCGTGCGCGGTGGGCTGGCTGATGATCGAGAGCGGGCATGGCGCGCTGGCGGAGCGGATCAGTTCGGGCATGAACCTCGGCTACGTGCGGGAGATCATCGCCGATTCGCGCTTCGCGGCCGATGTGGCCGGATGGGCGTCGGTGCATGGCTTCACAGCGGATGAACTGGCGTGGATCCAGCCGGGGTATCCGCCCAATTTGCCATGGGCGCCCTTCGGCGGCGGTACCAACGGCACGGTGAGGGTGATTAAGGAACTCTCGAACGGGCACATCCTTATCGCCGGTGATTTCACACAGGCAGGCGGGGTGGATGCGAACGGCGTGGCCATCTGGAACGGAACGATGTTCCAGGCCTTGGGCAGTGGTGTGGAGGGCACGGTGAACTGCGCGACGGAGCACAACGGCGAACTCTACCTCGGCGGCGAAATGCTGAGCGGCCCGACCGACCTGGCGAAATGGAACGGCACAGCGTGGACCTTCAGCACGGTGTTCGACGGCAAGTACCCGTTGATATCCGCATTGCATGTACACAACGGGCAACTGCACGCCGCGGGCGCCGTCAGCGGCTTCGCCGGTGTGAACGACCTGGTGATGCGTTTCGACGGCACCTACTGGCTCCCGGTGGGCAGCGAGCTCAACGATGCAATCCTCGCTCTCGCCACGCACAACGGGGTGCTGGTGGCGGCAGGCGCCTTCACGGGTTTCGAGACTGATCCGAATCCGCTGATCCGGCACGTCGCCGCGCTGGAGGGTAATGAATGGAGCGAGCTGGGATACGGACTCGACGCCACGGTACGCGACCTGTTGAATGTGGATGGCACGCTCTACGCTGCTGGGACCGTTTACGTGAACATCGCACCGGCCTTCGGGCTGGCGCGCATCGCGCAGGGCGGGGCGACGTGGGAGCAGCTGATGCCCAACCTCACGATCTACCTATTCAGCGGGGCGGGACCCGCATACATCAACAGCATCGCCGAGCACGAAGGCCACATCTATTTCGCGGGCGACTTCATCGTGGCAGGCAATATCATGGAGGTCGGTTCCAACCTGGGCCAATGGTATGGCATCGATCAGGTGGGCGCAATGGCCAGTCCCGAGGCCCCGATGCATGCGGTGGAGGTGACAGGCAATCAGTTGATAGCCGGTGGCGCCTTCGAAGGCTGGGCGCCGTATGTGGCGGTGCTGGACCTCGCCACTGGTGTTGGGGATGGGCCTGATCCGATCACGATGCAGATGGCGCCGAATCCTGTGACCGACGAGGTCAGGCTCACCAGTGCCAGCATCCCATTCGCGACGGCGATGGTCACCATCACCGATGCGTCAGGGCGAGCGGTCAACCCGCCGATGGCACGGCAATCGGGCGTGTTGCGCATCGATGCCTCAGCGCTGGCCAGCGGCCCGTATGTGGTGCGCATCGACAATGGCGATGGACCAGCGATGGCGCGCTTCGTGAAGCACTGAACGAAATTGGATTGGGTGGTGCGGCGGCAATGCATCGCCGCCCCGCACATTTCGTCGTGTTCCGTGTTCCTTTGGCTCCGCCGCATGGAGCGCTTCTATTACCTCGCCCTCGACCTGCTGAGCATCGCCTTCCCGCTTGCGGCGAGCTTCGAGCCACGCATCGCGTTCTGGTCGAAGCGGCGCGGCCTCTTCACCGGCATGGTCGTGATGCTGGCGGTCTTCATCATCTGGGACATCATCTTCACCGTGAACGGTGTTTGGGGCTTCAGCGACCGCTACACGTTGGGGATCGACGTGGTCAGGCTTCCCTTGGAGGAGTGGCTCTTCTTCATCGCGATACCGTACAGCTGCGTGTACTTGTACGAAGTGATGCGCTATGCGATCCGCAAGGATGTGCTGGCCCGCATCGCCGTTCCGCTCAGCATCGCCTGGATGCTCGTGCTGCTTGTGGTGGGTGTGCTGACCATCGACCGCATGTACACGGCGGTCACCTTCCTTTCCACCGCAGCGCTGCTCGCCGTGCATGTTTTCGTGCTGAAGAGCCCCTGGCTCGGCCGCTTCTTCCTTGGCTACGCGGTGAGCCTGATCCCCTTTTTCATCGTGAACGGCATCCTCACCGGATGGCTTCTCCCCGAACCCATTGTATGGTACAACGATGCGGAGAACCTCGGCATCCGGTTGAACACGATTCCCATCGAGGACAGCCAGTACCTGCTGTTCTTCCTGCTGCTCACCATCACCTTCTACGAGCGGTCGTTGAAACGCGCGCACGGCGACCTTCCACCGAATGATCACCGCTGAGTGGCCTGCCACTCGCGTCGCCAACGCACCAGCGCCGATGCGGAGATGATCACGTAGATGGCATACAGCGCCGCGTACCACCACATGCCGAGCAGTGCGTAGAGCGCGATCGCCACCAGGTCGGCCACGATCCAGTACGCCCAATTCTCCAGGATCTTGCGGGCCAGCATCCACGTGGCCAGCAGGCTGAAGGACGAGGCGAAGCCATCGAGGCCGGTGTACCGCGCTTCCGGCAGGAACTTCAGGAGCAGAGCCAGCGCCAATGTGAGGGCACCGCCCGCGAGGATGACCGCAGCATGAAAAGAGAAGCCGCGCCGTGTGATGGGCAGCGCGCCGGCGTCGCCGCGACCCCATGACCACCAGCCGTAGATGCCCATGCCCACATAGTACGCGCTGAGCAACGCCTGCGCATACACCTGCTGATGCACAAAGAGCGCGACGCCCAAGGCCGATGCCGCCATCCCGAAGAGCCATCCCACGCGCCGCTCGTAGAGCATGAGCACCGTGTAGGCGAGGTTGCCGGCGGCGGCGACTGCTTCGATGAGGATCCAGTTCACTCCGATGGTTGGGGGTTGAAGGTTGGACCAAAGGACGGTTGAGGGTAGGGGAACAGGTATCCGATCCAACCCTCAACCCGCTCAACCTTCAACCTGAACCCAACTCTTCTACATGCCACAATTGCACGGCGCGCTGAAATGGATCTTCGCCCGTGGCAGCAATTCCTGGATGTGATCCATCTCCACCTGCTCGAACTGGATGTTGCGCAAATCGAGGAAGCGCAGCGCTTCCATGCGCTCCATCTCCGGAGGGAATTCGACGAGGTCGTTGTCCCAGAGGTCCAGCGATACCAGTTCGCGCAAGCCGCCGATGCACTTGGGCAGGCCGGGCAGCGCGTTGCGGCTCAGGTCGAGCCGCTTGAGATGCTTCCATTGGCAGATGAAGGCCGGGAACTCCTTCAGTTTGTTTCGCGAAGCGCGGAACTCCTGCAGGTGGACGAACTCTCCTATCCAGGCCGGCAATGTCCGGAGCTTGTTGCCGCTGAGGTCGAGCGCATTCAGGTTGCGTAACTGCCGCAACGATTCCGGAAGCTCCTTCAGCTTCTTGCCGGAGAGGTCGAGGCGGAAGACCTTATCCGGCTCGGCCAGGGCGCGCTCAAGGCTCCGATACGTGCGGGCACTGTCAAGCGCGGCTTGAGAAAGCACTTGGGCCTTCGCAGGAAGCAAAAGGCCAACGAGTGCGATGGTGAGAACCGCTCTCATGCCACTGCCTGTTGATTCAACCGTTCCATCGCCATGCGCTTGTCCGTGTGCAATTGTTCGCGAAGGGCTTCCATGTCCGTGAATCGCTGATCGCCTCGGATGCGATCGAAGAAACGCACGGTGATGGCCTCGCCGTACAGATCGCGGTCCAAGCCGAAGATATTCACCTCCACATTCCGCTGTGTCGCGCCTTGAACGGTGGGTCTATCGCCGATGTAGAGCATGCCGGTATGCCTGCCATCCTTCAACGCCACCTCCACCACATAGACGCCATCGCCGGGGATCAGCTTGTAAGCATCGATGGCGCCGATGTTGGCCGTCGGGAAGCCGATGGTGCGTCCGAGCTGGTCGCCCTTCACCACCACGCCGCTCAATGGATAGTCATAGCCCAGGAGATCGGCGGCAGTGCGCACCTCTCCGACCAGCAACGCCTGGCGGATCTTGGTGCTGCTCACCTTCACGTGGTCCACTTCCTGCGCGGGAATCTCCTCCACTTCGATGTCGTAGGCCTCGCCAAGCTGCCGCAGCAGCACTAGGTCGCCTTCACGGTTGCGGCCGAAGCGATGGTCGTAGCCGATGACGACGGCGCGCACACCCATCGCGCCCACGAGCACATCGCGGACATAGTCCACCGCATGCATGCGCGAGAACTGGCGCGAGAAGGGCACCACGAGCAGGTGGTCGAGGCCAGCGGCTTCGAGCAAGGCGCGCTTCTCGTCCTGCGTGTTTAAGAGCTTCAGGTCGTTGTCGCCCGGGAAGAGCACCATGCGCGGATGCGGGTGGAAGGTGAAGAGCACGCTCTCGCCTTCTTCCTTCTTCGACCGAGCGATCAGCCGCTCGATGATCGCCTTGTGCCCCCGATGCACGCCATCGAAGGTGCCTGTGGTGAGCACCGGGCGCTTGACGCCCTTGAAATCGGCGATGTCGGTGTGGACGATCACGGGGCGAAGGTCTGCGTTTGAGGTTGAGGGTTGTCGGTTGGGAAGTTGATGGTTGAGTGGGTTGAGGGTTGAATGCGGCACCACGCGAACCTCACAACAGGGTTGGGGCCCGTGCGTTCGGAGCAACCCTCAACCTTCAACAGGTGTGGGCCTAGAGCACTGGGCCAACCCGCAACTTCTCAACTTCCATTTGGCCGAGCCGCATGAAGCCCTACTTTCGCGGCCGCAAAACGGGGCTATCCCCCAACGAACAGCCCAACTCCCTCATGACCAAGCACATCGGAAAGGTCGTCCAGGTCATCGGACCAGTGGTCGACGTACGCTTCGAGAGCGGTAACGACCTGCCCAACATCTACGACGCCCTCCACATCACCCGTCCGGATGGCACCACCTTGGTGCTGGAGACCCAGCAGCTCACCGGTGAGGACACCGTGCGCGCCATCTCCATGGAAAGCACTGATGGCCTAGCGCGTGGAACCGCCGTGGAAGGCATGGGACAGCCCATCGCCATGCCCATCGGTGATGCCATCAAGGGCCGGCTCTTCAATGTAACGGGCAATGCCATCGATGGCATGAAGCCACTGCCTCCCGGCAAGAGCTACCCCATCCACCGCGAGGCGCCGAAGTTCGAGGAACTGACCACGAGCGCCGAGATCCTCTTTACGGGTATCAAGGTGATTGATTTGATCGAGCCTTACGCGAAGGGAGGGAAGATCGGCCTGTTCGGCGGTGCCGGCGTGGGCAAGACCGTGCTTATCCAGGAGTTGATCAACAACATCGCGAAGGGCTACAGCGGCTACAGCGTGTTCGCCGGTGTGGGCGAGCGCACCCGCGAAGGGAACGACCTGCTCCGCGAGATGATCGAGGCGGGCATCATCAAGTATGGCGAAGAGTTCAAGCACAGCATGGAGCATGGCGGCTGGGACCTGTCCAAAGTGGACTACGCCCAGCTTGAGACCTCGCAGGCAACCTTCGTCTTCGGGCAGATGAACGAGCCTCCCGGCGCGCGTGCCCGTGTTGCGCTCAGCGGCCTCACCTTGGCCGAGTACTTCCGCGATGGTGATGAGCAGAGCGGCGGCCGCGACATCCTCTTCTTCGTGGACAACATCTTCCGCTTCACGCAGGCGGGTTCTGAAGTATCCGCGCTCCTCGGCCGAATGCCGAGCGCCGTGGGTTACCAGCCCACCCTGGCCACCGAGATGGGCGCCATGCAGGAGCGCATCACCTCCACCAAGCGCGGCTCCATCACCAGCGTGCAGGCCGTGTATGTGCCAGCGGATGATTTGACCGATCCCGCGCCGGCCACCACGTTCGCGCACTTGGATGCCACCACCGTGCTCAGCCGGAAGATCGCCGAGCTCGGCATCTACCCCTCGGTGGATCCACTCGACAGCACCAGCCGCATCCTCACCCCGGCCATCGTGGGGGATGAGCATTACGACTGCGCCCAGCGCGTGAAGGCCATCCTTCAGCGCTACAAGGAGCTGAAGGACATCATCGCCATCCTGGGCATGGATGAACTGAGCGAGGATGACAAGCAGAGCGTGTACCGCGCACGGAAAGTGCAGCGCTTCCTCAGCCAGCCCTTCTTCGTGGCCGAGCAGTTCACGGGCCTCAAGGGCGTGATGGTGCCCATCGAGGAGACCATCAAGGGCTTCAACATGATCCTGGACGGCGCGATGGACGAATATCCCGAAGCCGCCTTCAACCTGAAGGGCAGCATCGACGACGTGATCGCCGCAGGCAAGAAGCTGATGGCGGAAACGGCAAAGGCGTAATGCGGGTTGAGGGTTGGAGGTTGACACAGGTTGTGGGTTGAATCCCCATCGCCACACGCCCAACCCCCAACCCAACAACCTTCAACCCCCAACTGGCACCTGAAATGAAAGTAGAGATCATCACCCCGGACAAATCGCTCTTCAAGGGCGAGGCCAGCTACGTGGGCATTCCCGGCGTGGACGGCGGCATGGGCTTCCTGAACAACCACGCACCCTTGATCACGGTGCTGAAAGCCGGAGACGTGACGGTGAAGACTGCCGAAGGGGAGAAGTCCTTTCCCGTGAAGGGCGGCGTGGTGGAAGTGATGAACAATACCGTTCTGGTGCTCGCCGAGTGATCCTTTCTTGAACGTACGATGGTGGTGCTGGCGGAGTAAAACTCAGTCGAGCGCTATCATTCAGAAGGGCGTCCGAGAGGGCGCCTTTCGCTTTAGCAGCACCGACCTTCGCGCGCCCATGTCCAGGATCCTTCTCGCTTCATTGCTGTCCGCGCTGGTTTTGTGCAGTCGCGCCCAGCAGGTGGAAGTGGCGCGCTACGACCTGGATCAAGGTCTCCCGCAGAGCATGGTGAACCATGTGGTGCAGGACAGCTTGGGCTTCATCTGGTTCGGTACCGGCGATGGATTGGCGCGTTTCGATGGCACGCGCATGGTGCAGTTCAAGTGCGATCTGCGCGATAGCACCACATTGGGGAATAACTCCATCTGGGGGCTTCTGCCCATGCCGCACGGCGATCTGCTTGTGGGCACACGCACAGGGCTTGATCGCTACGATGCCAGAACCGGACGCTTTCAACGCGTGCGCACCGGTGTTGAGCCCGATGGCTGCTGGTGGCCGGTGCATGCCGATGAACGAGGCCAGCTGCTCTATTCGCCCTTGTCGATGAGCTTTCTGCAGTTGAATGCGGAAGTCGCCAAGGCTTGGCCAACAGGCCATGCCCCTTCCTATGCCATGCATGCAGATGGTTCAGGGAAGGTTGTCTACCATGTTCATCCTGACACGCTGATCGAACTGGATCCGTTGGGCCGGGCAGGATCGATCGCGATACTGCCTCACGCAGTGAACGGCAAGGTCACCGACTTGCTACCGATGGACACACACACCCTGATCCTCACCGATGAGGGCGCGTGGCTGGTCGGTCAAGGCGAGTGTGTTCCGGTGCCCGGTGAAGCCGGTGACCGTTTGCGCGAAGCGCATGGCTTGAAACATGCCGCGCTGGCGCCGGACGGCGCCCTTTGGGTCTCTGTGGACGGCATGGGCGTCATGGTGGTGGACGATACGTGGCGCATCACCGCATTCTATCCGCTGCTCCCGGCAGATGAGCGCCCCCTGCACATCACCACCATCACGTTCGATCGGCAGGGCAACACCTGGATCGGCACCGATGGCAAGGGCGTATTCCGGATTGCACCGCAGCGCATCAAGTTCGGCAGGTGCATGCCAGGCGTGCAACAGGGTTGGTCGCCTCCATCGTGGTTCACCAAGGCGTTCGCACAATGGGACAGCATGCGTGTGCTGGTTACGTTCCACCAAGGCGGAGCCGCCCTGTTCGATGAGCGCACTGGAAGGCTCGCACCGTTGGACGTAGCAGCGCTCATCGGCGGGCCGCTGCCGGACAACAACATCGCCCAGATGGTCAACGATGCGGATGGGCATGTGTGGATGAAGGTGGGTCTTGAAATCCTCGTGCTGGATGCTTCCGTGCCCCGCGTGCTTGACCGCATGCCAGTGGCGGGAGGCGCAACGTTCGTGACGGATCCTGGCGGCGGTTTGATGCTGGTCCATTATCCGAGGATGGACATGGTCTCCATCGCGAATGGCCGAATCCAATTTGCATCCAGGTCCTTCTCCGCATTCCAGGAATACATCGGCGATGGCTCCTTCATGCCCACACGCTTTGCGCTGGATCGCACGGGACAGCTTTGGTCGAGCTTTCTCAATGAAGGCATCAGGGTTTGGGGCGCCGATGATGAACGGCGACTTGGCAGCGGTTGGGAAGTGACGCGGGGCGTCGCCCTCAACCTGGTGAACATGGTGCAGAAGGACGATCGATTGCTCATGACCACTGACCATGGCTTGCTCGAGATCAATCCGGAGACGCGCGACCTCCTTCGATTGCGCACCCAGAAGGACGGATTGCCGAACGACTACCTCTATGGCCTGCTGGAGGATGATGCGGGCCAATGGTGGATCAGCAGCAACAACGGCCTTACGCGCGCCAGCGGCGAACGCTTGCGCAACTACACCACAGCCGATGGATCGCAGAGCAAGGAGTTCAACAGCAAGGCCTGGTTCCGTTCGCGAAGCGGCCGCTTCTACTTCGGCGGCGTGAACGGTTTCAACCATTTCCTACCCGGGCAGGTGCTGGACGATCCGGATCGCCCGATCGTTCGCCTGGTGCGCATGTGGACCAACGCGGGCGATCTCGACCTCCCGCATGGTGAAAGGAACCAGGTGCTCGAACTTCCCTATCCGCGCAACGAACTGCATCTGGACCTGGCCGTGCTGGAGTTCAGCGCATCGGAACGGAACGCGTACAAGTGGCGGCTGCGTGGGTACCACGACGATTGGATCATAGCCGCTGCCGCCACACCGATCCAATTGAACAACGTGCCGGGCGGGAACTTCATGCTGGAAGTGATCGGCATCAATGGCGACGGAACGGAAAGCGGCTTGGAGGAAATGCTACGCATCACTGTGGTGCGGCCGTTCTGGACGCGCAACTGGTTCATTGCTTTCGTTATCACGGTGTTCATCGTGCTCATTGCGTGGTTCTGGGCGCGCGCTTACCGTCGCAGGATGCAGCGAATGCTGGAGGATGCCGAGCGCGAAATGAAGGACTTGCGCATGCGCACCCAACTGGCCAAGGACATCCACGATGACGTGGGTAGCGGCCTGGCGCGCATGGCTGCGCTATCGCGGTCGCCCAAGCGGCATACGGACAGCGATGCACGCTTCGAGAAGCTGAGTGACATCAGCGGAGAGCTGCTGGAAAACCTGCGTGATGTGGTCTGGATCAACGATCCGCGCCACGGCACGCTCGATGCGCTGCTGCGCCGCATGCGGGAATACGCGAACGATCTTTTCGAGGATAGCGGTGCCAGGGTGACGTGCGACTTCCCGGACCCGCTTCCGGCGCGCACCTTGGGTGGCGCATTCCGCCGGAATCTCTTCCTCATCGCCAAGGAGGCCCTGCACAATGCCCGCAAGTACAGCGGCGCAAGGAACATCGTGCTGCGCTGGCGAGAGGATGGCCCATCCTACACCTTCGAGGTCATCGATGATGGCCTTGGGATCGCATCGGACGTTCCCCAGGGCAGCGGGCACGGCTCCGTGAACATGCGACAGCGGGCTGAGGAAATGAACGCTGCTTACGAACGTATCGCCACGCCGGGCGGCGGGACCACCGTCCGCGTGCATGGCCGAACTTTGCCCCATGATTGAGTTGAAGAGGATCCGTGTGGGGATCGTGGAGGACGATGGCATCCTCCGGGAGGCTCTCTCCGATGCCTTGGAGGTGGATCCCAGCATGGAGATGTGCGGTGCTTATGCAAGCGCTGAGGATTTCCTCGATCAACTCATGCACACAAGCCCCGATGTGGTGATCATGGACCTGAACCTGCCCGGCATCAACGGCATCGAATGCACGCGCCGCGCGAAGGAACTACGACCCTTGCTCCAGGTGCTCGTTTGCACGGTGCAGGACGATGACGACAGTCTATTCAATGCGCTGTGCGCCGGAGCAACCGGGTACCTGTTGAAGGACGCGCGCCCCAACGAGGTGGTCCATGCTGTGAAGACCCTATCTGGCGGTGGTTCGCCCATGAGCCCAGGCATCGCGCGTCGTGTCCTCGCCAGCTTCAGCGCACCGCGGAAACAGGTCAAGGAAATGGAACTCCTGAGCGAGCGAGAACGTGAAGTGCTGGAACAGCTCGCCAAGGGCCACCGCTACAAGGAGATCGCCGATGGCCTCAACCTGAGCATCGAGACGGTGCGCACGCATATCCGCAACCTCTACGACAAATTGCAGGTGAGCTCGCGCACCGATGCGCTGAATAAGCTCTATCCACGCTAGACAGGGACGGTTCCACATGAAAGTGGTATTGCCGACGGCGCGCGGCGAGACCACCTTGCGCCGTGCTCCGAATGGAACAAGCACCCCTTGTACCATGGCGATCACTCCGCGCGCCCAACTGAGCGCGATTCCCCTTCTTGTCCTGCTTGCCACCGCATGCGCGCCCAAAGCGCAGGCGCAGCGCACCGCATTCGTGTACGATCCCACGAAATACATCCTGGTCGATGACAAGATGTTCCGTGGGGGAATCGGTTATGCCGCCTTCGGCATCAGCGACGTGGACACCCTCCAGGATCGTCTGGGGCAAGGGCTCCATACGCGCATAGAGTGCCGGCTCGTCTCCAGGATCCTCGACCGCGATGAAGGCTTCGTGATCGCTGACGCGTTCTTCCTGGAACTCACGCTGGGACGCATGAGCAGTGAGCCGCTCGCGTACTACATCGATCCAGAATCGCGCTTCAGCGTGAACATGCAGTTCGGCTATTCCTTCCTCGCAGGCTACAGCGCCGAACGCTACGGTGTGCTCGCAGGTAAGAGCTTCAATTGGTCTTCGGCATCAGTGGGCGGCACCTCGTTGCCCGGCGTGGATCTGTTCACGAGCACCGGGCCTTGGATGATGCGTGCGGAATTCCGGCCCGCCTTCTCCAACGAGTTCCGGATCATGCTCACGGGCTGGGACAACTTCAACGACGAGCGCCGCGATCAGGGCTTTCGCGTGGACATCCCCTTCCTGCCCAAGCGGCGCTTCTTCCTCACCTACGAGTACGGCCGGCGTAGCAGCGACGTGAGCTACGCCACCTTCGACAACGACCAGTATGCGCCGGGGTTCTTCACCCAGCACCTCTTCGGAATACGCTTCGGCTCGATCTACTGACCGCTTCCACGGCGAGGTCGCGCTGGTCAGCGTGGTTTCACATCAAAGTGGTATTGCCAACGGGCACATGTCAGGGAACCTTCGCGGGCATCATCGCTCAACCCTCCTTCATGCGCTTCCCGACCCTTCTTCCTCTGCTCATTCCCACGCTCCTCTTCGGACAGAAGGAGTTCCCCAAGGTGTGGGAGACCAAGTTCACCGTTGACCCCAAATGGAACGCCGTTTCACCCGATGCGGCGTACGTGATCGCCGGCGATATGACCGAGGTCGAGATGCTTGACGGAACCAACGGCACGGTCCTATGGAAGTACAACTTCAAGGAGAAGCACGGGGTGAAGAAGTGCGAGAACTGGCGCACGGACCACGAAAGTGAGACCGTTGAAGTGACCACCCAGAAAACCAACAAGGACCCCATCGAGACCGTCTATCTGGACTATCGCACCGGGCAGGTGGTGAATGCGAGCCAAGTGGCCGCGCGCACCAAGGAGAGAAAGACGAAGGCCCCGAAGAACAAGGGGCCCAGGCGCACCAGCCAGAGCAGCTGCTACGATGAGGCCAGCAGTACCACCATCGAACTCGGTTATGATGCAAAGCGCATCATGAGCGCCAAAGGCGGAACGGACCTCAACATCACCTTGGAGGCTTCCGGTGGTCACACCTGGAAGGCGAATTTCACCGGACGCGTGGTGCGCCACCTCACCAATGATTATCTGCCAGCCGATGATGGCGAGGTGATACTGAGCATCTCCTGTGGTCACGGCCGAGCATTCGTGGTAACGACAAGCCAGCGCCCGGCGATGCCGGCACCGGGGCCGCCACCCGGGCATACCGGGGACATGGAACTGCCGACAACTTCAAGAAAGGCGAGTGCAACATCCTGAGCAGCGGCGGTCCGGCTTATGCCTGCGGGGAAAAGAACTGTACATCTTCGAGGCGTCCACGGGCAAATGCTGAAGCAGGGCGAGTACAACGCGAAGGCCATCGGCAAGGCGAAAGGCTCTCTACCCGCATGATGCGTTCATGGTGGAAGGGGAGGGGGCATCGCCCAGCTGGATGCTGACCTTGAACTCGAAGTGCGCCACGAACACCGGCCTGTGCCTGCTCACCGAGATGCGCGGCGATGCCTTCATCGTGTGGACCGGCAAGAAGCCCGACGACCGCAATGAGTTCATCCGCTTCGACCCCGCCACGGTCATCAGGGCAAGCTCGAGGGCTGCTACCGCCCGCGGTTCGATACCACCGGTGACCGCTTCGTGCGCTTCGACAACTGAAGGTGATGATGTACTGGACGAACTGATTTGCCCTCGCCTCATGAGGAAGCGGGCGCGAAGGCTACAAATCGAACGCAGCATGAACATGACTCGCGCGCTGTGCCTTACCGCCTCGGCTTACCACTGGCCTTCTGCCGCACGCCCAGTGTGGGCGCCGCTTTCGGGCCCCGCGGATACCATTACGGCCCACGCCCGAATGGGCCGACCACCAGCAGCATGGTCAGGACGACGCTGGCAACCCCGGTGATGGTTTTCCGCGACCCCAGTCAGAGTCTATCGCACTTACGGTGAAGCGCTGGGAACTGGTTCGCGCAAAACCGTGGGCAGCCCTGATTCTCAGCTGGCATGGTAACCGAGCACAGCATCGCCTCCCCGATGGGCATCCGATGGTGGCCCATCTGGACCATACCGTCTCGCAACGTCTCACTGTGCAAAGCTGGAATGGCAGCGCCCGGCAAGTGGTTGGGGCGGTGGGCATCACTGCCACACAGGTGGCCAAACGAGCTTAGTTGTCGGCGACGATGGCCCGCCCGTGGCCTTCGCGGATTATGGTGCGTCGGGCCGCTTCACTGTGCTGCGCTGAGCGGTGCGGTATGGCAACCTGTCCGTCCTAGCGCTTTCACAACTCGGGGGCCTAGGCCCGCCCGCGCTTGGGATGCAGAGCCCGCGTGTTGTAGTATCGTGATGCGGCCTCGTATCTCCTGTTCGGCGATGGAACGGCAGCCCCTATCGGCGGTGGGCGGTAGCCGCTTCACCGGACCGCGTTCGCATCAAACCCGGGCATGGACTTGACCAGCGCGGGCGAGCCGTGTGGTGGGTGGGGATGGCAGCATGGCGGCGGCCTCTCTGTGCAGCGTTGGAATGGGAGCGCATGGGTTCCGGTGGGCACGCTGGGCTTCACTCCCAGCTCCGCGAATCAAGTGGCGCTGGCGCTCAACGACTTGGATCTACCTACGGTGGCTTATGCGATGTCGCCTTAAGCGACCGCGTCACCGTGCAGCGCTGGGGACGGCTCCACCTGGCAGGGCATCGGCACCGTGGGCATCTCGGCCAGTGTCGACCGGCCCGTGCATGGGCCTTACGCCCACCGGGCATCCCGGTGGTGAGCTACCTCGACAACGGACTTGGCAACAAGGCGATGGCGCAACGCTGGAATGGCAGCGCATGGGTGCCCTACTGATCTCCCATCTCCTGGGCACTGATCACTGCGACCGCTGTTGGTCCGGACGGCAATCCTGGGTGTACATGATCGTTGCACAACAACCGCACCATTGTGAAGCGCTGGAACGGCAGTTCTTCGGCTCGGCGACCCCGCGCTTGCGCCAACGAGAGCGTCTATTACCATGGCATCGCCATCGCCCCCAATGTCGAAACGACGATCGCGTATCGCCTTCCAGCATCCGGGAACCGCGCGCAAGTGCAGCGTTGGAACGGGGACGGCGTGGGAGACCGTAGGCACACTGAATCTCCGTGGGGAAAGTCGAATACACCACGCTCTGTCATGACATCCGATGCGCGACCAGTAGTGGCCTTCCGGACGATGGGCTCAGCGTTGCTCGGTGCTCCGCTGGAATGGCAGCGCGTGTCGCGTTGGGGGGCACGGGCTTCACCAGCGGCCCCATCTTCGACCTCGCCATGGCCCTGAATGCGGCGGGCGACCCCGTGGTGGCTTACCGTGATGTGGCGACCCAAACAGTTGTCGCGCAGCGCTGGAACGGATCCAGCTGGACCATGCTCGGCGGCGGACCTCTTTCCGTGACCAATTCCAGTTCGCCCTCCGTCGCGATGGATGCCCAAGGCGATCCCGTGGTCGTTTTGATGCGTCGGCGGCAAGCCCACCGTGAAGCGCTGGAACGGCCTTGCATGGGAGCTCATGGATTGCCGGGCTTCACGGCCGTATTCGCGCAGCTGCCACAGCTCGTGCTCGGACGATGACGATGCGCCGACCGGCCATCACGATGGCGCTAACGGATTCTCAGCGCGAACGTATCAAGCGGAACGGGGCGGCGTGGGTGCCTGTTGGCGCCAGCGGTTTCACTTCGCCGCTGAGTTACGGTGTGGGACGCTAGTGGCCCGTAGCTCCACTGGTCGCCTCGTAGTCGCGTATCGCACCCGGGACTTTGGTGTGCGTGCTTACGATGAGACGATGCCTGACAGGTTCCGTCGCAGTGATCTGCGCAGGCGCCACGGTGGGAAGCGCCTTTACAGCGTCGAGGGTGCATTCAATCCGGGCAAGTGTTCACGGCGCAATCTGAGCGCTGCATCGGTAGCTTCGCGAGTCCCGCGGACATCGGCAGCGTGAATGCTAACCGCGAGAGGAAGTATCACCACCACGATTCCGCTTGGCCACCACCCGGCATCGCTTTTCGGTACGGGTTCGTGAGCGATCCGCTGCCTTTCAAGTGGAAGCGACAACGGAACCGACCTACTGTCGCCACGCCCGCAATGTGGTACGATGACGGATGGCGATGGACTGGCGACCCTGACACAGGCGTTGAAGCCCGCGCATCCGGGTCCGGCGGTTTGCGAACGAATGCCTCTCGACCCCTGCCCGCTGCTTGCGAACATGGAGCCCGGCGACGCCTGCGATGCCGGCCCGGCCTTCGTGCCGGTCGAGTTGGAGGCAGCTGGGTGATTGCGTTGTGTGGCCCGCACCACCGACTCCGACTTCGTGTACCAGCGGACGGCCTGGACCAGCTGACCCACGAGACGCACCCGTGTGGCGGCACCCCCATCCTCGGGTGCAGAGCGGCGGTTACCCGATCGGTAACGGCTGAGGCTACCCGCCCGCCCGACGGCTGCTTCTTCCGCGGTGGTGGAGGACGGCGGCTTCACGGCATCGTTGGCGGGGATGTTGCCGCGCATCAACAGCGCGCATCCCCGATTGACAACAGCTACGACAACTCCGGCAACGGCGGCTTCACCACAGCGGCCGTTCAGCCGTGTCGCCGGCGGCGAGGGCTTCGCTGTGGCACGGACGCGCTTCGATCTTCACCGGTGCGTCAAGCTCGACTGAGGACCACCCGCGGACAGCAGCAGGGTGTAGCGACAACGGTGCGGTACGCGACCGGTACAACGCCAACCTGCCACCAGCGGCTACCAGGCGTGGTGGTTCAAACCCAACGGCGGGTACAGCTCAAGACCCAGTACCACAGCATGGCCAACGGCCTTCCGGCGAGCGCCACGCGGCTGCCACTTCAAGCTCAACAGCTGGGCGGCAACCAGCCGCAAGAGGCGGTGTACAACGCGAAGGTGCGCGATCCTGAACAACCATTTCGCCACTGCCGTCTGGGGCCCTGCGTGCCGTGCTGGTGGACAACACCGCAGCGATTGCCCGCGCACGAAGCTCAACGACATCCCGGGCGACCCCTTCTTCAGCTGCGGTGGCGCGCGGACCACCGGGAACAACGTTGGTCCATGCCCGCGCGGTGCGCCGCCGGATGGCGCCCGGTTGTACTTTGGAGAACGCGAAGCGCTACCAGTTCCGCTTCCGCTCGGACAACAACAACCCGGTGTACACGGTGGTAAGACGGCCAACACCCACTTTCGTGAACACCACGGGCCTCGGTCTGCGCTTGACGATTGACGTAGAGCTTCGAGACCAGCGGCAAATTTTCAACCGGTGCGCCCTCAACGCTTCCCCATGGGCGATGTATTGCTGACATCTCCGCCCGCCCGTCAACGCGGCAACCAGAACATGGTTGATGATGCTTCGACAGGCCCAGCACAACTGCGCATGTACCCGACCCAACCGCGGCGACCAGCTGATGCTGAGCTCAGTCGGTGGAGGAGGGCGTGCAAACGGTGAGCGTGACATCCCGGATGCTCGCGCGCGAAAGGCAAGTACGCATCGCCACCCGTGTGGCGGCTTCCTCAACACGGTGCTTCAACCAAAGATCAGAACTGGCCGCTGGCATGTACATGGTGAACATCACCGCTGGCGAGCAGGTGTACGAGCGCTCCGGGCGATCCAGCCGTAAGGCAGCAACGACGAATCAATGCGAAGGCCCCGGGCTGGCCTTCTGCGTTCCGCTCAGTGATATAGGACAACAATCGTCACGCAACATCCAAGGCAACCGTGGTGAACGGCGATGAAACAGGAATGTCCTACACGACTTCATCAGGACGACCCTGCGCGTGGCCGTGTCGTGTGGCCGGGATAGCCTAATCATCAACCCGCCTAAATCACCTCGAACTCGAAGCCCGACGGCCTTGGGGTTCGTCATCCGACCAGGTATTTCGGATGACGATCCTCCACGGGTAACGAGTTCGCCCTCCATCAAGCGGACGGAACGAATCACGCGGCCTTATGGTCGACGATGTCCGCCGATGCCGCTGACCGAGCAAGCACCAGCGTGTGGGTCACTTCTGCATTGCTCTCCAGTTCCGCCCTGCGTCAAGGCAGGCGAATCGACCGAGGTCGCGATCGCAGAACGATCCACTCATCCAACTCGATGTAAACCGATGGGCTCCAATATGCGGCCTGGGATACGCGGGTCATCCGGGTTCACCCATTCCGCTTGGAAGAGCGTGGCGGGTTATCCAATTCAACGCCTTGGGCGACCACCACACCCGACTCCATTGCAAGCAGGTAGTGCCGCTTTCGGGGTGCTATCCGGTCGCAGGGGCTGGAGCTGAAGCGGCCTGCACCAGCACACTGGTGGGCAGCATTCGTGCTGCCCGGCCCGGGAGCTCAGATTCGCCGGCGGGGTTATGGCGAAGCGCCGTTTCCTCGTGTTCCTCCGGGGCGAACGCCGTATTCCGCTTGATACGGGTACTGCCCATTCTGTCAATTGGCGGCACCAGGATGTCCACGCACCGATGTTAACATCTTGCCGGCATCCGGATTATCGGGCGACAGGCCCGGGCCCACCCATACCGCCGCGTGGTTGAAGAAGAGCCTCGATCCGTGGGACCGCCCGTCATACCCGTGGGTTGCCCCAGCGATAAAGCGGGTCCCCGCTTTTTGCCGGAATTAAAAGCCACACTGGTAGTGCCGCCGCTTCTGGCCGTAGTGGTGCTACGAATGATCTTATCTCGTTCAGGAAGGGCACGCTGAGTACCATCCGGTCAGTTGTAATCGATTGAATTCGTGCGGAGCCAATCCGGATTCGGAAAAGGCACGGAGAGCGAATTCGGATGCTCCGCAACCACGCCGAAATTCTCAGCCGCAGGATTGAAGTTTCGCACCAGATGGTCCCACACGTGCCACGCCCACACGACCGTCCCCCCTGTGGGGCAGGCCATCGGGTTGCACCTCAATCACCTTATCAGGCCAGGGTCCTGTACCCGGAACCCGGTGGTATCCATCCCGGCATCCCACGCTTCTTGAATGGTCTTCAGTTCCTGCCACCAGCGGCACATTGCCGTTGGGCAGCACTTCTCCACGTCGTGGTGGATGCACCTGCTGCCGGAATCCCACTTCACGAGTGGACCGTGTTGCTTCCAGTCCTTCCACTGCACGAACGCGCCGGTGCCTCAGGCCGTGAAGAACGGATTGCCGCCCGAATTGCTCACATAGTGCGCACGAGGCCCCGTCGCGGCCACTGTAGCGCATCCATTGCCCGGCACGGAAAGCGTCATCCGGCCACGAATGCACCACCCCGGCCGCACGTGCTGAGCATGAACACCGTGCCCCAGGTCTGGGTAGACTGGTCGCCAGCCTTCTGCCATATCCGGAAGCCGAGTAACTCAGGAGGCCGGACCGTGTTCTGCGCCAGGCCTGCACCCGACAGCAGAAAGTCAAAGTAACCGATAACTTGAAGAGTCCGTGATCTTCGCATCTTCATGTGCGTTGGTTTTAAGAGGAGGTGAGCCAATTGCTGTAAGGATACAGAACGCTGTCGGATGCGTGGGCCTCGAAAACCACACGGGCCGTGTACGTTCGGGATTTCACGCGTGGTCGAATTGTCGAAACAACACGACTCGGCGAACGAGCTGGTGGAAGCTTGCTGTGGCTTCCATTAGCCTAGCTGCGATGGCGCCATCAGCGTCAGCGCAGTTCGTCATCATCGGCGGCGATGGCATCACCACGAATGGTACCGGTGCCGATCCCGTCTGCGATTACTTCAATTACATCCGGTACCAGACGGTGTATACGGCTTCGGAGCTGAGCCTGGCTGGTATGCCTTCCGGAGCGACCATTACCGCTCTTGGTTGGTCCGTCTCCGAGGACAACGGCCCTGCATTCCCGAGCTACACTGTTCGATTGGGCCATACTGCCGCCACCAATGCGGCTGCGCACATCGCCGACGCGCTGACCACCGTGTTCGGTCCAGCGAGTGTTGATTGGACTGTGCAAGCACTGGGAAGCCACCAGATGGTGACCTTCTCGAGCTCATTCGTTTGGGACGGCGTGAGCAACATCGTGGTGGATATCTGCCACAACAACTCGATGGCTTTCGCAAGTCCTTATGGTGGTGTGCGTGCGGCCACCCTCACCAACGGCGGTCGTTTCATTCGCGCCGATGGTGGGAGCAGCCTGTGCGGTTCTGCCACCACGAACACTGTTGGCAACCGCCCGCAGGTGCGCTTCAACTATACCGGTTCCCCTTGTGCGGGTGACCCGGATCCTGGGAATACAGAGGCAAGTGCCAATCCTGTTTGCAGCGGCGCGCCGCTCACCCTCTCCTTGCAGAACGCCACCACGGGATCCGGCGTGAGCTACCAGTGGTACGTAAGCACCGTAAGCGCGGGAGGGCCTTGGACCCCCGTTGGCACCAACTCCGCCACCTTCGCGACCACGCAGACCGCTCAGAGCTGGTACTACTGCAACGTAACCTGCAGCACCGGCCCGGATGACACGGATAGCAATCCTGTGGAGGTGAACATGGATGTGCTCGCTAACTGCTATTGCACGCCCACTTACACCTTCGGTAAGACCGATGGTGACCTGATTAGCAATGCAGTGATTGTAGGTACCACCCTGGCCAACAACACGGGTACTTCACCTACCAACCCGGCCTACACATACTTCAACACATTGCCCAACCACACCGCCAACCTGCAGGCTGGTACCAGCTACCAGATCCAGGTGACCGTGGGTACCTTCGGCAGCCAGAACGTGGCCGTTTGGATCGACTTCAACGAGAACGGTTTGTTCGAGACCCCCAGCGAACGTGTGGGCTTCACCACCACATCCATCGGCTCTGGTGGAACCGGCACCTTCACGCTCAGCTTGCCCTGCAACCCCACTCCTGGCGTGAAGCGCATGCGCATCCGCGATGTGTGGAACACGGCCGGCAACCTGATCGATCCGTGCATCAACTACGGCTATGGCGAGACCGAGGACTACGATGTGACCATCGATCCTCCACCTGCGTGTCCCTCTCCGAGCAGCTTGGTTGCCAGCAGCCCTACTGCGAACAGCGTGACTTTGAACTGGAACATCGGTTGCACCGAGACCGCTTGGGAAGTTGAATACGGAGCGCCCGGTTTCGCTCTGGGCACCGGTACCGTGGTTCCTGCGGGCACCAACGTGGCCTTTGTGCTGGGTGGTTTGGCAAGCACCACGGCCTACGAGGCTTATGTGCGCGCCGATTGCGGTGTGGACGGTGTGAGCGGCTCGCTCGGACCGGTGAGCTTCACCACGCTTGCGCCTCCGCCTGCTAATGACGACTGCGCTAATGCTACACCATTGACCGTGGGCTATAGCTGCAACCCCCTGAGCACGAACAATACTGCTGCGACGCAGAGCATTGCCCCCCTCACCTGCAATTTCTTCACCAGCTCCAGTGCGCTCGACGTCTGGTTCAGCTTCGTGGCCACAGGCTCGGCGAACCGTGTCACGGTGTCTGGCGGTCCCGGCTTCGATGCAATCATCGACGTACGCAGCGGTGCATGCGACGGCACCAACATCGGCTGTGCTGATGCAACGGTTGGCGGTGGTGTTGAAGTGGTGAGCCTCACCGGCCTCACCGAAAGCGATACCTACTACGTGCGCGTTTACGGATGGGCTGGCGGAACCGGCAACTTCTCCATCTGCGTGCAGCAGCCTGACTGCGACGGCAACTACGATGGTCCCGTGCTTCCGGGTACGGCATGCGACGACGGTGATAGCCAAACGGCCATCGACTACATCGATGGCAACTGCGTGTGCGAAGGCGTTGCCTGCACCACCGACCTCGACTTCGTGTACCAGGCCGATGGCAATGACGACCTGACCTGGGTGATCTACGAGCAGGGCACCAACCTGATCGCCAAGTCTGGCGGCGGAGCGCTCCTGGGCAACGGCAGCGAGGCTACTTGCCTGCCTGATGGCTGCTTCTACCTCGTGGTAACCGACGGTGGCGGCGACGGCATCGTGGGCGGCGGCTACATGCTGAAGATCAACAGCAGCGTGCGCCTGATCGATAACCTCTACGGCACCTTCGGTGAAGGCGGCTTCACCAGCGGCGGCACCAGCACGATCGACAACAACGAGGGCTTCTGCCTGCCCGTTGGCACCGACCGCCTGATCGTGACCAGCTGCGACAAGGCCGATTGGAAGATCACGCCTTGCGGCGGCGAGTTCGTGGTGGCCAACGCCAACGCGGCCGTTAGCGCGCAGTACAACGTGAACAACGCCAACAGCGGCTACCAGATGTGGTGGTACAACCCCAATGGCGGCTACAGCTTCAAGCGCTTCCAGAGCCACAGCACCAACAACGGCTTGGCTGCAAGCGCCACCCGCGCCTGCCACTTCATGCTCAACGGATGGAGCGGCAACCAACTCGTGGAGGGCGGCTTCTACAACGTGAAGGTGCGCGGCCGTGTGAACGGCGTGTACAACCCCTGGGGACCTGCCTGCCGCCTGACGGTGAACAGCGCCGAGGCCCAGTGCCCCCGCACCAAGCTCATGGACCTGCCCAACAACCAGTACCTGAGCTGCGGACAGAGCCGCACCATTGCAGCAAACCAATACGTGCATGCCAAGCCCGTGAGCCGCTTGACCAATAGCTGCAACAAGCAGAGGGCCAACCGCTACCAGTTCCGCTTCCGCATCCCTGCAGAATTCGTCACCATCGTGAAGACCGCACCAGTGGGTTCGGGCAACTACTTCGTGAACACCCTGGGCCTTACCTGCGGCAAGACCTACGAGGTTGACGTTCGCGTGAGCTTCGATGGCGGCAGCACCTGGTGCCACAGCAGCGACCCTTACGGCGACGTATGCCTGCTCACCACCACGTGCAGCTTCGGCATGGCCGAGGAAGGCACGACCGGCACGGCAACCGAAGCCCGCGTGGCCATGTACCCCAACCCGAACCGTGGCGATCAGCTCTTCGTGAGCCTGAACGACCTGGAGGAGGGCGTGAGCGCTGTGAATGTTGACATCTACGATGCTTTCGGCAAGCGCGTGGCCCAGCGCACCATCGGTGTGCAGGACGGCTTCGTGAACACCACGATCGCCCTCAACGGCGAACTGGCCAACGGCATGTACATGGTGAGCATCGCGGCCGGCAGCGCGATCCACACCGAGCGCCTGGTGATCCAGAAGTAACCTGGGGCCTGACCCCGAACGAAACCCGCCCCCCGCACCCCCGGTCCAAAGACCGGGACGTGCGGGGGGCGGTGCTTTCGCACATAGGCTGGTGAGCGATCAATTCGAGGCCCATGCGTGTTCTAGGCGCCGAATGCGATCTTCGCAGCCGTCTTATGCGCGTGCGACACCTATTCGCCCTTTCAGCCGTGCTGGCAGCCCTTATCGGGCAGGCTCAATTCGCACCGTGCGACGTCTCGGTCGCGGTGACGGCGCCCACCTGCCCGGGACTTGCCGATGGGGCCATCACCGTGGTGACGCAAAGCGGCGGGCCATTCGTCTATCAGTGGGACCATGATGCCCTATTGACCGATGCAACGGCCAATAACCTGGGTGCTGGCATCTACTCGGTGCTGGTGATCGGCTTCGAGTGCGATACGCTCATCGATGTGGTCATCCTGGATCCCATCGTACCGCCCTTGGGCACGCTCGATGTCACCAACCTGAGCTGCGAAGGCGCGGATGATGGAGCCATCACCCTCTCCTTGAATCCGGGCGGGCCTTTCGTCTGGTTCTGGACGCATGACCCGGCCGAGACCAATACCACGATAACCGACCTTCCCATTGGCATCTATGGCGTGCTCATCGCTCCGCCGATCGGCTGCCCATCCTACATTGAGGCCACTCTGGGCAATCCCGATGTGGAGATCATCGGCGGTCCGCTGTCGTACTGCCCCAACGAGGCACCGCTGCTCAATATCGAATTGGTCTTCGGCTTCCAGCCGCATACGTATGTGTGGGGCACCGGTGAGACCACCGACAGTTTCCAGGTACTGCCCGGCACCAATGGCGCGATCTCGGTCACCGCCACGGACACGATCCTGAATTGCGTGGCGACGGCCTCAGTGGACGTGGTGGAATTGGTGCCGCCCTTCGCGGTGCCCCTCATGGTCGATACGGCCTGCCAGAACCTGGCCTTCATCGTGAACACGCTGGCTACCAACGCTGATTCGCTCGAATGGACCTGGGGCGGTTTCGGGCTGAGCAACGCGCGCGACCCCTTGATCACCTTCCCCGAACCGGGTTGGCAGCATGTGACCCTGCAGGCCTTCGACCTCACCGGTTGCGGAAACCTCCCTGTGCTCGATAGCATCTTCATCGTGGCGCAGACCCCGGCCATCTTCACCGCGCGCCAGATCCCCTGCACGCCCTTGGTTGAGATCACCCTCGGCAGCCTCACCGCCGATAGCTGCGCGTTCTACATCGGGGACAGCCTGGTGACCCACGATTGCACGGGCTATCTCCAATGGGACCATCGCCTCTACGACTATTACCCCTACACGCTGTACGCCACCCAGGCCAACGGCTGCAACGATACCACCACGGCCATCATCGATGTGCGCACCGAGCCCACGCTCTTCCTGGCGAATTCCTTCACGCCCAACAACGATGGGATCAACGACACGTGGCCGGTGCGCGTGGAGATACCTGAGCTCGGCTATGAGCTGCGCATGTTCAACCGCTGGGGCGAGTTGCTCTGGACCACCAATGATCCGCAAGCGCAATGGGACGCCAGCGGGATGCCGATGGGCGTGTACGTCTATACCATGAAGATGCGCGACCCGTGCTCCACCACGAACGAGATCGTCAAGCGGGGGCACGTCACGCTCTTCCGTTGACGCTGTGCTATAGGCTTCGGATCGCTTCCGTCAACCGGTCGAGGTCGTCGGTGGTGGTGTACACGTTGGGAGTCACCCGCACATGGTTGTACGCCGCCTCGATGCCCGGCACGCCTTCGCGCTCGATGGCCACGGTATGGATCTTCCACTTCGTGAAGAGCTGCTCGCTGATGGCCGTCGCCTTCCTGCCTTCGATGCCGAATACGCCGATGGCGCATCCGTGGCGCGGATCGGTTGAGGTCTTGAAGAAGATGCCCGGCACGTCGCGCACGCGCTCCATCCAGTAGTTCTTCAGGGAATGCAACCGCTCCTGCTTGCGCCGGGAGCCGATGAGCTCGTGCAGGTCGAGCGCATAGCCCGTGGCCATCTCTATGGGGAAGCTGCGCGTGCCGAGGCTCTCGAACTTGCGGATGTCGGTGCCCTGCGGCTTGTCGTTGCTGAGCAGCGGCCACACCTTGCCGATCTTCTCCTGCTTGATCCAGAGCAGGCCGTTGCCGAAGGGGGCGCAGAGCCATTTGTGCAGGCTGGTGCCCCAGTAGTCGGCGCCCAGGTCAGGGATGCGGTAGTCGAGCAGGGCGAAGGAGTGCGCGGCGTCCACGAGCACTTCGATTCCGCGCGCGTGGGCGGCGTCGGCGATCCGTCGCACCGGGAGCACTTGGCCGTTCCAGTTCACTACATGCGTGAGGTGGACGAGCTTGGTCTTCGGGGTGAAGCGCTTGATGAAGGCCTCGGCCATGGCGTCCTCGTCCTCGCTGGGGAGCTGCGGATAGGCGTGCACCAGCTTCACGCCATCGCGCAGGGCGCGCTGTTTCCAGGCATTGGCCATATTGGGGTAGTCGTGCGTGCTCACCACCACCTCATCACCGGCCTTCAAGGGCAACCCGAAGATCACCGTGTTGAGCGCCTCGGTGGCGTTGCGGCAGATCGCCAGCTCATCCGGTGGGCAGCCCGCCAGTCGGGCGAGGTTCATGCGGAGCGGCTCCCGGTCCTGGTCGAGGATGCGCCACATGAAGTAGCTGGGCGCTTCGTTGCACATGCGGTTGTAGTGATCGAGCGCTTCAATGGCTGCGCGTGGGGCCGGGCATACCCCGCCATTGTTGAGGTTGATGAGCGTAGGGCTGCAGGCGAATGCGGCCCTCACCTGCCGCCAGAACCCCTCTCCGTCGCCTAAGGGCGCGGTTCCTTGGTCGAATCCGGGGAAGGCGGCATCGAGCCGGTGATGCAGGGCGAGCCCGCCGAGCAGGGCGGCGCTCTGGCGGATGAAGCTGCGGCGGTCGGTCATGCACCGAATGTACCGGCTCGAGCTATGCGGATAACCTTGTTAGCATCGCGATGGATGCCGGGAAAGGGCAGGGCTCGAGCGGAGCCACCTTTGCTCGCAACTGCCGCGCGATGACCTTTCCGACCCTTCGGCTCAGGCTCCTTCACGTGCTGGCCTTGGCGCTCAGCGGCCCAACGGCCGCATGGGCTCAAGTGCCCACGCAATGCCTCGAGATCGAGAGCATCCTGGTGGACGCCTGCATAGACCTGGCGCAGTGCCCGGGCGGGGCCGAAGGGCAGAATGAGATGGTGCGCTTCCGAACCGGCCCGCAGCCCATCGCCCTCAGCGAGCTCGAAGCCGATTGGCCGAACAACAGTTGGAACGGACTGGTTCAGGATGCGGCAACGGCCGCGCTCACCGACGCGCTGAATGCGACCATCCAAGGTTGCGGCTGGCTGCTGGAGCCTCCGGGCGGCGTGATCCCGCCGGGCAGCCAGGTGCTCATGGTCACCAGCACGCAGATGTGCGCCGCGGCGAACTCCTTCGCGAACTTGAGCGATACGCTCTTCATCGTGTTCCAAGCGCCGGGCAACACCAGCGGCCACTTCGCCAACCACAACAACGGCGCGGCCATCAGCCCGGTGCCTGTCGGTGCGGAGAGCCTGCGCACGCTGATCCTCATTCATCTCCCATCCGGCTGCGCCGATACCGCCACTTACGACCGTTCCCAATTGGTGAACGTATTCGGCACCTATGGGGGCGCGAGCGCGGAGAATGACGGGGCCACAGCCGAGTTCAGCTGGCCAGGCACGCCCACGGTGACGTACGTGAACTACGGTTGCCAGGCGCCCTTCGAGCCAACCCTGGTTGAGGTGATCTACGCCAATGGCAGCATCTGCAATGGTGCGGGCAGCGTGCAGCTCACCGGCAGCGTATCGGGCACCGATGTGATCAGCGTGCTCTGGCAAGGCGGTACCGGCAGCTTCGATGATCCCTCGTCCACGACCGCCACGTACACCGCGGGCGCAGGCGATCTGGGTCCGGTGGTGGTGCAGTTCTGCGCCTTCGGCGCGTGCGGCCTGCCAATCTGCGTCGATTACACCTTGCCCGGCGGCGCAGCGCCTTTGGTCACGATCAGCGCGGATGGCCCCACGGCGCTCTGCCCGGGCCAATCGGTCACGCTGACCGCAACCGGCGCGGACAGCTACGAGTGGAGCACATCGGAGACGACGGAATCGATCGCCGTATCAGCGCCGGGCACCTACAGCGTGCAAGGCACCAACGCCTGCGGCACGGGCAGCGCGCAGATCGAGGTGACGCAAGCCTCCGGGCCTTCGATCAGCATTACGCCCGATGGCCCCACAGCGCTTTGCCCCGGGCAGAGCGTGACGCTCACTGCCAGCGGGGGTGACAGCTACCTCTGGAGCACCTTGGAGACCACGGAGTCGATCACCGTAACCGGACCCGGCATCTACAGCGTGGAAGGCACCAACGCCTGCGGCACGGGCAGCGCGCAGATCGAGGTGACGCAGGCCTCCGGGCCTTCCATCAGCATTACGCCCGATGGCCCCACAGCGCTTTGCCCCGGGCAGAGCGTGACGCTCACGGCCAGCGGCGGTGACAGCTACCTCTGGAGCACATCGGAGACCACGGAGTCGATCACCGTAGCCGCACCCGGCATCTACAGCGTGGAAGGCACGAACGCGTGCGGCACTGGCAGCGCGCAGATCGAGGTGACCCAAGCCAATGGCCCCACCGTGAGCATCACGCCGAACGGTCCAACCGATATCTGCACCGGCCAGAGCGTGGTGCTCACCGCGAGCGGCGCTGACAGCTATCTCTGGAGCACGCAAGAGACCACAATGGCGATCACCGTGAGCCAGGCCGGAACCTATTCCGTGACGGGCACGAACAGTTGCGGAACCGGCGTAGCGGAGATCACGGTGAACGTGATCGCGGTGACCGCCTCCTTCACGGCCGATCCGGCGTTCGGGGAAGCGCCGCTGGATGTGAGCTTCACGAATTCGAGCACGCCCGCCAATGGTGCCATGCTCTGGCAGTTCGGTGATGGCAGTACCAGCACGGACTTTGAGCCTGCGCATACCTACGTGGATGAGGGCTCCTATTCGGTGTCGCTAACGGTGACCGCTCAGGGCTGTACGGCCAGTGCAACGGGAGTCGTGGTGGTGGGGGAGGGTGATGCGCTGCCGAGCGCGATCGAAGTGCCCAACGTCTTCACGCCGAACGGCGATGGCGTGAACGATCAGTTCCGACTGGATGCCGTGGGCATCGAGCGCATCGAGGTCCTCATCTTCAATCGTTACGGACAAGAGGTTGCGCGCCTGCTGCGGGCGAAGCAGGTCTGGGATGGACGGACTTTCGGTGGTGAGCCCTGCAGCGATGGCACGTATTTCTGGGTGCTCGAGGCGAAAGGGCTCGATGGCGTTACGCACAGCCTCAAGGGCAGCCTCACCCTCTTGCGGTGATCGCGCGCAACGTGTTTTAGCGCATCGGCAGGCACCGGGCAGGACCCTATGACCGTCCTTTGCAGCCGATGCGGATCTTCCGGACAGCGCTGCTGATGCTCTTGCTCGCCCTGGCGGCACGGCTATCAGGCCAATGCCCGGTCACGCTGTCGAGTTTCCCATACGTTGAGGGTTTCGAGAGCGGTCCTTCTTGGGTCGCAGGTGGCACCAGTAGCGATTGGGCCTGGGGCGCACCGACCAAGCCGGTGATCACCAGCGCTGGTGGCGGCAATAATGCCTGGGTGGTCGGTGGGCTCACGGGCTCATTCTACAATTACGGTGAGCAGAGCTGGCTCGAGGGCCCCTGCTTCGACTTCAGCGCGCTGCCCTTCCCATACGTGTCGTTCAGGATCTTCTGGGAGTGCGAGCGCACTTACGACGGCCTTGGCTTCCAGTACTCGCTCGATCAAGGCCTTACCTGGTCGAACGTCGGCTCGGTGAACGATCCGCCCAGCTGCTTCAATCAGCACTGGTTCAATACGGCCAACATCAACAACCTCAACCTCGCCAATCCCAAGCAGGGCTGGAGCGGCCGCATCGGCACAACCCAAGGCAGCTGCGCTGGCGGACAAGGAAGCGCGGGTTGGGTCACTGCCTCGCATTGCCTCGGATTCCTCGCGGGGGAGCCGAGCGTGAAGTTCCGCTTCGTATTCGGCGCAGGCACCACCTGCAACAGCTACGACGGCATCGCGATCGATGACGTGTACATCGGCGAAGCACCGGAAGAGCCCACCGCGATCCAGTTCGAGTGCTTCAGCAATGAGCTGTACATCGAGGATGTGCAGACCTGTTCCACGGAATGGCTCTGGGATTTCGGTGATCCCGCTTCCGGTGCTGGCAATACGAGCGATCTGCTCGCGCCCTCACACGTCTTCAGCGGCCCGGGCTCCTACACGGTGACCTTCACGCGGTTCTTCGATTGCCGCTCGCCGCAAGTCACCACCATCGTCCTGACCATACTCGGCTTGGAGGTGAATGCCACGCAGCCCACCTGCGCAGGCGGGGATGGAGCACTGGAGGCGATCGTCACGAATGCGACCGGACCTCTCTCTTTCTTATGGAATCCGGTTGGCGGCATTGCCAGCAGCATCAGCGGGCTCGACGCGGGCACCTACAACCTGAATGTGACCGGCGGGTCCGGCACATGCCCCACGGGCGCCATCGTCACGCTGGATCCACCGCCAGCGGCTCCGACGGTGAGCGCCAATGCAACAGCAGCCTCCTGTTCCGGCTTCTCCGATGGGGCGGTAACAGCCATCGTGAGTGCGGGCACCGCACCGTTCGCCTTCGCATGGTCGCCATCGGGTGGAAGCAACGCCACGGCTTCGGGCCTGGTCGCGGGCACTTATACCTGCACCGTGACCGATGCCAATGGCTGCAACGCATCCGCCAGCGCAACAGTCATGGAGCCGCCGCCATTGACCATTTCGGCTGGAGACACGGTGAGCATCTGCCTCGGTGATTCCATCACCTTGAGTGCCAATGCAAGCGGCGGCACGCCGGGCTTTGCATACGCATGGAGCCCCAACGGCCCACAGGTCTCACCGTCGGTGAGCACCTCTTACAGCGTGATCGCCACCGATGCGAACGGTTGTGCCTCCGCGCCGGTCGTCACGCAGGTGGAAGTCGGTGATGCGGGCACGCCAACCTTCACTGTGATCGACACCTTGGGCTGCACGCCGCTTTGCGCGAGCTTCATAGCCGATGCGGATGATGGCGAATTCATTTGGGAAATGGGTGACGGCACGGTGATCTCCGATGGACCGAGCATCCGGCATTGCTACAGCAGCGGTGGCGTGTTCGATGTGCGCCTAACCCGCGCGGATGCCAGCGGTTGCAGCGGAACTTGGACATTCGCGGAGGCCGTGCATGCCATCCAATCGCCGACGGCCGCATTCAACGCCGTTCCGCCGGTGACCACAGTCAAGGAGCCGCTGATCCAATTCATCAACAGGTCCACGGGGGCCGATAGCGTGCTATGGAGCTTCGGGGATCCTTCGGATAGCACCAGCGCGAGCTACGATGCGGAGTTCGCATACCATGTGGTGGGCTGCTATCCGGTGCAGCTCCTGGTGACGAATGCTGAAGGCTGCTCTTCAACCACGGCGCTGGAGGTCTGCGTGGAGGCCGAGTTCGGGGTGTACATCCCCAACGCCTTCACGCCGAACGGCGATGGGTACAACGACCTCTGGGGCGCCATCACCACCGTGGGCAGACCGCGCGAATTCGAGCTGGTGGTCTTCGATCGCTGGGGCGGTGAGCTGTATCGCGCCGATGAGAAGCAGGCCTTCTGGGACGGCACGGCCGCCGGGCAGGTCCCGCAAGGCGTGTATCCGTGGATGCTCCGAATGCGGGATACGGAAGGCAAGGTGCAGCAGCGTACCGGCCATGTGACGCTGCTGCGTTGATGGGGCCTACTGGATCGAATCATGCTTGCGCTTGAGCGCATCGAGCACGCGCTGCACCTCTTCCTTGGTGGCCCCTCGGTCCTCGGCCTTGCCGGCCGTGCTCTCCAAGCGGCCCTGCTCTTTGGCGATATCGCCCTGCGCCTTGGCCTCTTGCTGCATCAGCTTCGCCAAAGAGGATTCGCCCTTGGCCAGCTTCTCCCGTGCCTTCGTGAGCTTCTGAAGGTCCTTCGGATCGTTGCTCAGCGCGAACTTCTTCTCGCGGCCGGCGATATCACCGGTGAGGTGCGCGTTATCGCGTTCGATCTTGGCGCGCTTCGCTTTGAGCTTCTCGAGCTGGCTGTTCGACTTGGTGATGCGCGACTGGCTCTTGGCCACATCACCCTTGGTGTCGGCCAGCTTATCACCTGCCTTGGCAAGCTGCTTCTCGTACTCCGCGATCTGCGCTTGCACCACCGCCTGGTTGTACTTCACGGCCAATGCGCGCATGTAGGCTTCCTGGCCGTCCGTGGTTCGCGTGGGCGTGGAGTCGTTCATGGCGAAAGCCACGGTGAGCTTAGCCAGGTTCGACTTCTTTTCCTGCGCGGAGGCTGCGGCTGCCAGTTGCGCTTCGGGCAACTGGGGGACACGCAAGCCTTGGGCTTTGGCAGGCTTGCCCTTGGTGACGGCGGTGCTCACCGCTTGCATGTCGGCCATCCACCAGCCCATCACGTCACTGGCATCGGCCTCATGCACGGCGATGGTCCACGCGGATAATCTGAACACGCCGTTCTGCAGGCTGTCAGGCACCACCGCTATGGTCTTGTCCCACGAGAGCGCATAGCCCTCATGGGTGGAATTGCCTTTCTGCGCGTCGGCCTTGAATGCATGGAGGATTGACGCAGCGGTGATTAGCAGGATGGTGCGGTTCATGGCAGTTCGTTTGAGCGCTGCAAGTTCGGCATGATTCAGACTTTACCGGTGATGTTGGTCACCCGGGTTCGGGCAAATCGCGCAAGGCCAGGTACACGCGATGCATGGGCAGTCCCATCACGGTGTAGAAGCTGCCCTCGATGCGCTCCACGGCGGTGTAGCCGATCCAATCCTGCACACCGTAAGCCCCGGCCTTGTCAAAGGGCTTGTGCTGCTCCACGTAGTAGGCGATTTCGGCGGCCGTGAGCACCCGGAAGCGCACCACCGCCGTATCGGCGAAGTGGAGCAGGTTGCTGGCGGTGCGCAGGCAAACGCCTGTGATCACTCGGTGCGATTGACCGGACAGCAGGCCAAGCATGCGGCGGGCGTCGGCGGCGTCAACCGGTTTATTCAGCAAGTGCGGGCCCGTGGGGTCATCGAGCAGCACCGTGGTATCGGCTGTGATGAGCACTTGGTCGGATGCGAGCGTGCCACGCCAGGCTTCGGCTTTCTTGCGCGCGAGGTGCTCGGCCACCTGGGCATCGGCTATGCCAGCAGGCGGCGTCTCGTCCACATCCACGCTGGTGATCTCCACCGGCAGGTCGAGGCCTTGCAGCAGAAGGCGCCGGCGCGGCGAAGCGGAGGCGAGGATCAATCGCCAGGGGAAGAGCGGAGGGTGGCGCATCATAGGAACCGGATGATCGCCGCGAAGCCCGCTCCCATCACCATGGCCACCTTCATCAAGGCTCCGGCGCGGTTGTGCTCCTCGCGTCGATTCGCGTTGTACGTGAAGCCTGCGGACAGGAGCAGCGGCGCGATGATGCCCAGCTGGATGTACCAGTACGCGAGGTTGCCGCGCAGCGCAGGCACGAGCATGTGCAGCGCCAGTAGCGCGAGGATGAGCGATGCGATATAGAGCAGCACGAGCGCCTTCGCCCAGCGCATGCCCCAGGCGATGGGGATGGTGCGGCAGCCCTGGGCGGCATCGCCTTTCACATCGGCCATGTCCTTCTGCAGCTCGCGCACCAGCGAGGACAGGAAGGCGAAGCCAGCGAAGCCGAGCACCCACCACCACAATTCGGTGAACGAGCTCTCCATCCCGTACCGCGAATCGTCCGGCAGGGTCACGGTGCTGTAGGCGTGAAAGGAATGCTGCAGTGCTGGGACCTCGTAGAGCCCGACCGTGAGCGGTACCAGCGCGGTGAGCGTGGCCACGGTGCCGTTGCCGATGATGAGCTGACGTTTGAAGGTGGTGCTGTATGTCCACAGCGCGCCGATGGCGAAGGCGGGGATGATCAGCAGCGGCCATTGCCCGGTGCGCCATGCCACGATCGCGCCGCAAAGAAGGCCCGCGCTGCTGAGCACCAGGTGCGCGGCCATGGCCACGCGGCGCTTCACGGTGCGGCCCACGAGCACCTGGTCCGGCTTGTTGATCCGATCGATCCGCGTGTCGAAGTAGTCGTTGATGATGTTTCCGGCAGCGCCGATGAGCACCACGCTGAGCACGAGCAGCAGGAAGAGCCACAGCGGCAGCTGCGGGCCGAAGCCAGGCTCCACCGTGAGCTGCCCGCGCGTGATGCCCCCGCCCACTTCCTGCAACAGCTCATTCAGCCCGCGCTCGAGCCAGCCCAGCACGAGGCCGTAACGGATCAGTGCCATGGTGAGCGCCATGATCAGAAGGTTCAGCGGGCGCGCGAGGCGAAGGAGATCGAGCATGCTCACCAGGTGTAGGCGCCGTCGGTGAGCCACTTGCCCTGCACCTTCATGGCCTGTTCCAGAAGGTCGCGCACGCATCCGTGGCCACCGGCCTTGGCGCTGATGAAGCGGCTGATGGCCTTCACCTCGGGAGCGGCGTCTGAGGGACAGCAGGGCAGGGCCACGCGCTGCATCACGCGCAGGTCGGGGATGTCATCGCCCATGTAGGCGGTGCGCGCGGGATCAACGAGGCCCTCGGCGATGAGGGCATCGAGCTTGGCGCTCTTGTCATGCACGCCGCTGTGGTACGCCGTCACGCGCAGCCGCTCGAAGCTCTCGCGCATGCCGTCGCTCTTGCCGCCAGTGGTGATGATGATGCGGCAGCCTTCCTTCATGGCATGCTGCACGGCGTAGGCATCGCGGCTATGGAATGTGCGCACGGGGTCGAGCCCGGGCATCATCAGCACACGGTTGTCAGTGAACACACCGTCCACATCGAACAGGAAGGTGTCGATGCCCGAGAGGAGCTCTTTATAGGTCGATGCCATCCGTGGGGTGGCCATGCGCCTTCAGCACCATGCTGCTCAATTGCGCGTAGGCGCGGCGAAGATCGGCTTCGCCCTGCAACAGTTCGAGGTGGCGCTTCACGGAGCTGACATCGCCACGGCGAGCCGGGCCGGTGAGGGCCTCAGCAGGTCCGATGGTGGTGACCTTGTGCGCGGTGAGCTTCCAGAGCGGCATGAGCAGGTTGGGCGGCAGCTTCTCCTGTTTGAGCAGGCGCTGGGCCTCGTGCATGAGGAAGACCGGGAAGTTGCTGGCAAGCACGGCGGTCAGGTGCAGAAGTTCGCGCTGGCGGTGCGGGAGCTGCAGCACGCTCTCACTGACGGCGCGCGCCAGCCGGAGCACGGCGGATTCGGCTTCTGGCGAGCTGCCTTCCACAGCCATCGGCACATCGCTCAGGTCGATGGGAGCGCCGTGGCTGAGCGTCTGCACCGGCCAGATCACGCCGCGATGCGCATGCGGCAGCAGCACATCGATGGGCACCGCACCGGCGGTATGAACCAGCACGCTGCGGCCTGCGGGGATCCGCGAAGCCACTTCCGGGATGCTGTCGTCGCTGGTGGCGATGATCACCAGGTCGGCGGGCGGCAACGCACGGTCCAGCCGATGCGCCGGCCGCTCGAGGAAACGCGCGAGGTCGTTGAGTTTCTCCGGGTCGCGGCCTGCCACGCCGATGAGTGGCAGCTTGGCCTTCACGATGGCGTGGCCCAGGTGGTAGGCCATGCGGCCGGTGCCGATCAGGAGGATGGAGGTCATGCAGGGAGTTGTGGGGTTGATGAGGTTTGGAGTTGAGGGGATGCGCGCGGGTGGTGCGTTCAACCTTCAACCGCTCAGCTTCTCAACCTCTTTCCTCCGCACCCGCTGCCACACCGCCATGCCCGAGCCCAGTGCCAGCAGCACGCAGCCGATCCAGAGGATATTGATGCCCGGGAAGATTAGCGCCTGCATCACTACGAATTCCTGTTCGGCCACATCGAGGCTGGCCTTGCCGCCTTCCACTTTCGCAAGGCTGAACCGCACGCGCAAGGGCTCCACTTCAGCAGCCTTGCCCATCACGGGCTGGCCATCGGCGTAGATCACCACCGGCCGAGCCTCGAACCAGCGGTCGGCATCGTACAGGTCGCGGATGCGCAGTGCGGCAGCGTGCACGGTGAAGCGATCGCCCAGCAAGGCCTTGGTGGAGCTGTCGCGCAGCACGTAGAGGCTGTCGATCACCACGAAGCTCGTGGGCGTCACGATGGTATCGCCCGCGAGCTTGTCGTACCGGCGATTCGGCATCCAGGTGTCGTCGATCGTGATGGTGCCATCAGGCAGCGTGTCGGGATCCATCGCCATTTCGGCGTAGCGCAGGTGCGTGTAGAGGTCGCGCGTGGGCCAATGGCGGGTGCTGGGCTCGGGCACGTTGCCCATGCGCTTGTTCAGCTGGATGATCGGGGCAAGGCCGAAGAGCCGTTCGCCCGGGGCCGTCGGGCTCCATTCCCGCGCATGCCAGAGCTCGCGCTTGCTGTAGCGCTCGAGCGGCTCCCAATAGTCGGGTTGCTGGCGCAGGAACTCGGGTTCGGCCACATGCGCCTCGCGCGCGCGGAAGAGCGTTCCGCGAAGGCGCACCGTATCGCCCTTGGCGTAGCGGCGCGGATCCACGGCGAAGTAGTCCATGTCGAAGAGCAGGTTCACGCCCTCTTGCCGCTTCGACCGGTAATGCACATAGAACTCGCCCATGCGAACGGTGTCGCCGCGGTAGAGCAGGATCTCCTTGCTGTTGCTGAAGCCTTCGTTCAGCACGCGCAGGTCCATGCCGCGCATGTTCATGCTCACCTCCTGCTTTCGGCCGGTGCTCACCAAGGCGCCCAGCAGCACCAGCGCGAAGCCCGTGTGCGCGATGCTGGGCCCAGCTCCTTTCAGCCGCCCCTTGAGCACAGCGGGCACATAGCCGATGTTGGCCACGGCAGCGAACACGGTGGTGAAGAGCAGCATGCCGAGCTGCAGCTCATGCGCCTTCAGGTGCAGCAGCCACGCGGCCAGCACGGTGACCACGATACTGACCGTCAATGCAACCGCGATCTGCCGGATCAGGCGCGCGAAGCCATCCTGTTTCCACCGGAGGTATTGCGTGAAGGCCACCAGCAGCGATACGATGATGGCGAAGGGAGTTTGCCAGCGGTTGTAGTGCGCGATGGCCTCACTGGGCGGTGCCAGTCCTTCGCTGCCAAGCTTCAGCAGGAAATCCCAGCCCGTGCGCTCACCCATGCTGGTGAAGAAGCCCTTGAAGGGCGTGAGCAGCAGGTTGGTGACGGGGATGCTGGTGCTGAAGGTGATCTGCGCCGCGCTGAGCAGCAGCACCAGCGAGGCGATGAAGAGCCAGAATTCGCGGCTCCACAAGGCCTCTTCGGGATCGTTGGAGCTGAAGCCCTTCCGGTACGCGCTGAAGAGGTGCGCCGCTGTGAGCAGCCCGAAAAGCAGGATCGCTTCCACCTCGATGCCCAGTGCAAGGCCAACCGCAAGCAACGCGAGCGAGAGCCCGACATAGACCCAGCGCTGCTTGCGGTCCGGATGCATCAGCGCGGCGGCGATCCCGATGAAGATGAGCAGGAAGCGGACGAGCGCGGGCAGCATGCCATCGCCGGTGAAACTGTGCACGCTGGTGTCACCCAGCACGCCGCTGCGGGTGAGGAAGGTGCTGTAAAGCACAAGGATGAAGGTGATGAGCGTGAGCGTGAATGCGCTGAACAAGGAGGTCTCCTTGCGCTTGTTCACGAGCATCAAGTGGCCTGCGCCAACGAGCGTGATCCAAGGGACCAGCGAGGCGTTCTCCACCGGGTCCCAGGCCCAGAAACCGCCGAAGCTGAGTGCCTCGTACGCCCATGCGCCGCCCATGAGGATCCCCGTGCCCAGCACCATCACGCCGAAGAATGTCCATGGCAAGGCGGGCTTCATCCACGCGCTGCGCTGGTTGCGCCAGAGCCCGGAGATCGCGTACGCGAAGGGCACCAAGGTGGCCGCGAAGCCCAGGAAGAGCGTGGGCGGGTGGATCACCATCCAGTAGTTCTGCAGCAGCGGGTTGAGGCCGCGGCCGTCCTTGAACTCGTCGATGGCGGTGAGGTAGCCAGCCATCTTCGTCCACGGCAGGCCGATGTAGTCCGTTGTCTCTCGGATGAGCAGGAAGGGTGAGCTGCCGAGCTTCCAATCGTCCACATAGACCCCGATGATCATGAAGGCGAGGAAGACCTGCACGAGGGCGAACACCGCCATCACATGGGGTTCCCATGACCTGGCGCGTGCGATGAGGATATTGCCCAGCACCACGTGCCAGAAAGTCCAGAGCAGGAATGAGCCTTCCTGTCCTTCCCAGAAGCAGCTGGCGATGTACTTCATCGGCATCTGCAGGTTGCTGTGCTTCCACACGTAGTCGAACTCGAACCAGTGGTTGAACAGCATCACGAAGAGCGTGGCCACGATGCCGAGCACCGCCACGCTGTGCGCCCGGAATCCCAGGCGGCCCAGGCGGGTCCATGCATCATCCTTCCGTTGCGCGCCGATGAAGTATGCCAGCGTGGCGAGCATGGCGCTCACCAGCGAGATGATCGTGAGCGCGTGGCCGAGCTGCCCTGCCCAGGCATGCTCGCCGATGTATTCGATGGTGTCGTTCAAAGTGATGGTTGAGGGTTGTTGCTTCGCGGAGCCTCGCAATGACAGGTTGATCCGGTCGGGGGTCGCACCGTGCGGGCATTTCAACCTGCAACCGCCGAAGCCTCATTGAAGGCGGTCAACCCACAGCCTGATCAACTGCCCACCTGCTGCATCTCATTGTACTTGCTCGGGCATTTCATCAGCATGTCGTGCGCATCGAACTCGCCGGCCTCATTCATCTTGCCGGTGAGCACGATGCTCTCCGAGCGCTCGAAGTCATAGGGCTTGGCCTTCGCCAGGCGCACCAGGCAGCGTTCGCCATTGTCGTCCATCAGTGTGAATGTCGTGAGGTTGGCATCAACGATCGGCTCGTACTCCACGGGCGCGCTCTTGTCCAGGTAGCCCTTCACCTTGAACTCCTTGCCGGGCTTGGCCTTGGCCTGCGCGAGGTCAACGAAGGTGCTGCTATCGGCCAAGGTGGCGATGAAGGCCGCCATGGCAATGGCGATGAGCACGAGGGCGATGATGTGCGAGCGCTTCATTTCCGGTGATGGTTCTCCATTCGCCCGATGCGGCGGTCGAGCCGGTAGAGCCAGAAGGCCAGGCCGAGCAGGATCACGCTCACCACGGCGATCACGGTGTTGATCTTCCCGCTTCCGTAGAGCGTGTCCACGAGCCAGTCAGGATTCCCCTGCGCGTGCGCTGTGAACGGCGCGGCGAGCAGGAGGGCGATGAGGGGAAGTCTAGCGGATGCGCGCATCTTCTTGGAGGATCTCGAGCCGCGCGAGGCGGTACCGTAGATTGAGGAGCCAAGCGCCGATGCCCATCCAGCCGAGCACGGCGGCGTAGAAGACAGGGCGCAGGCTGCTATCGAGGTCGTATTGGCTGAAGGCCGGATTGCCGCCGCTGCCGGGGTGCAGGCTCGCGGTCATGCGCGGCAGGGCCATGATGAAGAGCAGCATGAGCACGTACGCGAACACGTTGTAGATCGCCGAGAGCCGCGCCCGCTTCGCAGGATCGGTGACGCTGCCGCGCAGCACCAGATAGGCGAGGTAGATGAGCACGGTGACGGCAGCTCCGTTGAGCTTCGCGTCGCTCGTCCACCAGCCGCCCCAGGTGGCGCGCGCCCAGATGCTCCCGGTGATCAGGCCGAGGAAGGCGAAGAGCAGGCTCACGCGCACGGCTGCCACAGCGCCCCGGTCATGCAGCTCAGCGCCGCTGCGCAGCACCAGGATGCTGAACACCAGCGATACGGTCTGCAGCAGCATCATGGTGAACCACATGGGCACGTGGAAGTTCAGGTTGCGGATGGTCTCATAGAGCAGGTTCCGGTTCGGGAAGAAGAATCCACTGCGCCGATGCACTGTCATTTCGGCTGCGATATCGTGCGTGGCACCGCTCCCTTTCACAGGGTTGTAGAAGGCATCGAAGAGCCGCATGGTGCCAGCGCCCGGAGCCGTCACCAGCAAGTCGCTCATGTCCTCACGGAGGCCTTCGGGCACATACATGTGGATCCTGGCATGCGTGCCATCGATCACATCCACGCGTCCGGCTGGCACGAATTGCCCGCCATTCTCGATGTAGGCGATGACTTCATTCGGCACGAACTGCGTGCGATAGCCCAGCACCTCGATGGCATGCCGCGCACCCGGCTGCAAAGTGGCCGGCTCAACATGCACGATGGCCGGTGCCAGCGGGGTGCGCAGTGCGGTGATGGATGCGGCGAGCACCAAGGCAACCGCCAGGAATTTCCACCACCAGTGCTTCATTCTCAATCGCGCCAAAGGTACGGGAAGAGCAACCAGGCCAGGGTGATGGTGACCGCATCGAGCGCAGCGATCCCCGCGAACAGCAGGCCCGTTTCGGACCAGGGCGCGCCTTGCAGCGCGAGCTGGCTGGCACGCATGATGGCGAGCAGCATGGGCAGGATCACCGGGAAGCCAAGGATGGCCATAAGGCCGATGCCGTTGCCCGCCCGCGCCGCGATTGCCGAGATCAAGGTGAGCACAGCCGCGAATCCGATGCCGCCGAGCAGGACCGCACAAGCGAATTGCACCAGGTCCGCGCCAGACATCGGCTCCGTTCCTAGGAATAGGGCATAGAAAAGCAGGCTGGTGATGCTGAGCGCCGCCATGGTGAGCGCATTGTAGGCCGCACGGGCGATCACCACATGGCGCGGGTGGGCCATGGTGTAGAGGTACAGTTGCCTTCCTTGTTCCTCGCGTTGGAAGGAACGCGCCAAGGCATTGAATGCGGCGAAGAGCAGGATGATCCAGAACAGCGCCAGCCAGGAAGCGCTGTTCAGGCTGTCGCGCACTGCGAGATGGGCCACGTACACCGCGCTCACCACGTAGAGCAGCATGCCGCCCCAAGCAGCGCGTTGCCGGAGGTCCAGGGCGGCTTCCAGTCTCAGGAGGTGGATGATCTCATGCGCCACGGCGGCGCAAGGTAGCGGCGGCTGCCGGTGCGGTTCCGGCGCGCGGCGCGGCTACGGTCACTTCTTCTTGTCCTTCACCTGCACGGCCTCGGCGATGAAGACCATATAGACATCGATCAACGGGCGGATTTCCGCTGGTGCCTTCCGGTTGGCCTCGGCGGGGATCACCAGCAGCACCTTGTCCGCCCAGCGCGCGAGGCGGTAGGCCTTGTACTTGCGGAAGAGCTTCAGTCGGGGGAAGCGCTTCTCGAAGCTGTCGATCCCATCGGGCCAATTGCGCTCATGGCTGCGGAAGACCACGGCTTCGATCTCAGCCCTGCTCAAGCCTTGCTTGTCGAGCGCCGCAAGGGCCTCAGCATCGTCGCCCAGGTCGTAGGTGGCGTACACCGCATCGGGCCGGATGATCCGGGCCGGGCGGAGCCGCTGCCACGAGGGGCCCTTGCTCGGCGGCTCCTTCAGCGCTGAGGCCTCAACTGGTTCGATGCCCCCGGCCCGGAGAACGAGGTAGAAGTCGTTCTTCGCACGAAGATCGTCGGGCATGTGGTAATTGAATGCGGCAGGCACGGAGATGATGGACATGGGCCCTTCATCATCGGAGTAATCGCACACGAGGTAGGCGGTGTAATTGCGCAGGGCGCCGGCATGCACCGTGCGCGCGCTATCGGAGCGCAAACCGTTCGGCAGGGCAGCTGGTTCGCTCAGGCGAAGCACATCGGCGATCCCCTCAGGCGTCACTCCTGCCGCTTGAAGGCCCGCTTGTGCGGCGGCGTCCTGTGCTAGGTCAGGACGGGCCACCAGCGCTGCGGGCATCACGATCCTCACGTAGGTTTGGGCTTGCAGGCTGATTGTGCAGCCCAGCGCGGCCATGGCCAGGAGTCGGTTCTTCATCTGGGGCTTGGTACGCAAGTCGTGGCGGAAAGGTAGGGTCGCGCTCAATCGGCAATCGCCGCTTGTGTCGAACCTTTGCAACCCTGGCCTGTTCATCCGCCATGCGAAACATGAACCTCATGCTGCTCATCTCCTTCCTTGGCCTATTCGGTTGTTTCCGCACCGTTACCCATGCGCCACTTGGCCAGGCACCTGCAGCGGGCGGCACTGGCTTCCACGAGCTCAGCGCGATCGATATCACGGGCAAACCGTTCAGCTTCGCGCAGCTGAAGGGAAAGAAGGTGATGCTGGTGAACACCGCCAGCGAATGCGGTTACACGCCGCAGTACAAGCAGCTGCAGGAGTTGCAGGAGGCCTACGGTGAGCGCGGCCTGATGATCATCGGGTTCCCGTGCAACCAGTTCGGCGGTCAGGAGCCGGGATCGGAACAGGACATCGAGACCTTCTGCCAGAAGAACTACGGCGTATCATTCCCCATGATGAGCAAGGTGGAGGTGAAAGGCGAGGGCCAGCACGCCGTTTATCAGTGGCTCACCCGCAAGGAGCTCAACGGTTCGATGGATTCAGCCGTGAAGTGGAACTTCCACAAGTTCCTGGTTGATGGGGACGGGCGTTTGGCCATGTCGCTCGAGAGCGGGGTATCGCCCTTGGATGATCGTGTGATCAATTGGATCGGAAACCCATGAACGAGCAGGTCGATATCCTCTGCATCACCGCTCATCCGGACGATGTGGAGATTTCCATGGCTGGCACCGTGCTGCATCATATCGCGCTCGGCCGCAGCGTGGGCATCGTTGACCTCACGGCAGGCGAGCTCGGCACGCGGGGCATGCCGGAGCTGCGTGCTCAGGAGGCGGAGGCCGCTCGCATGGTCCTTGGGGCCACGTTCCGATACCAGCTTGGGCTGCCCGACGGGTTCATTGAGGATGACCGTGAGAGCCTGCTCTCAGTGGTGGGCAGCATCCGCAGGCACCGCCCGCGCGCGGTGCTCACCAATGCGCTGCGCGATCGCCACCCTGATCATGGGCGCGCGGCAGCGGTCGTTTCCCGTGCTGCTTTCCTCAGCGGCCTCAGGAGGTTGTCCACGCATGATCAAGGCGGAGAGCAGGAAGCCTGGCGCCCGACCACATTGCTGCACGCTGTCCAGGACCGCTGGATCGATCCGGACCTGGTCTTCGACATCACGCCCTATTGGGAGAAGAAGCTGGAAGCGCTGCACTGCTTCGCCTCGCAGTTCCACGACCCCAAGAGCGAGGAACCGAGCAGTCCGATCGCACGCCCCGATTTCCTGCCCTTCCTCGAAGGCCGTTCGCGCGAGATGGGCCGCTTGTTGATGGTGACCTACGGAGAGGGATTCTGCGCATCGCGGCCACTGGGCATCAAGGATGCCGTTGATCTGAACTGAGATCAGCGCCCGAGCAACCTTCGCAGAAGCGAAGACGCGCGATCCAGGTCACGCGAGTCGGGCAGGTAGTGCCGCCAGCGCGCCCCGCTGATCCGATTGAAGATCGCCAGCTGATAAGCGAGCGCCACCAGGTATGCGGCGGATGCGGTGATGGCGGCCCCAAAGGCCGCGCCGGACGGGATCAGCGCGAATCCGAGCGCCACGGTGACGACCAAGGCCAAGCCGGAGCCGATGGTGTTATGCTGCACGAGGCCCACGCCGCTGAGGTAATGGCTCAATGCCTGTGATGCCGCCATAGCCAGCAGGCCCGGTGAGAGCAGCAGCACCAGTTCCTGGATTCCCTTGGCCTCCGGGCCGAACACCAGGATGAAAACGGAGTCCGGAAGGATTGAGATCACCGCGCATGCCGCTGCGGCAAGGGCCACCGAGAGTTTCAGGACCGTGAGTGTCAGCTCACGTTGCCGGATGGCTTCCTCGGTATTGCTCACCCGGGCATACAGCACAGTTCCCAAACTCTTCGGCGCCAGCCAGGCGCTTTCTGCCAATTGGCTGGTGATCGACCAGAGCCCTAGCGGCGCTGCCCCATGGAAGCGCTGCATCAGGAAATACGACAGGCGGTAGTTGAGCAACTGCAGTCCATTGGCGGCCTGCGAGGGCACCCCTTGCCGGAGCATCGCCGTGAATGCCGCCAGCGGATCGGACCATGAGCCCGGCTGCTTCACGAGCGAGATCGCGCTGGCCGCCGCAACCAAGCCGTGCGCCGCGAAGAGCGCATGCAGGTAATCCTCGAAGCTTGGCCCATCGATAAGCAACAGGACGACGAAAACCGCCAGCACCAGCATTGCGCGGGCGAGCATCAGCCCATTGTACCAGGCGTAGCGCTCGCGACCGAGCAGCAGGGCAAGGTGAACCGTGCCCGCCGCCTCGAGCGCGGCAATCAGCGCGGCGTAGGCACCCATGCCTTCCGGGACCAAACCCAAGGGCTCCAATGTCCAGGCAGCGCTTGCGCACACCACCAGGATCCAGGCGTAGGCGATCATGCGCAGGGTGCGTGTGCCATGCCTGGGCTCCAGGTACACCAGCGCGCTTCCGCCGATCACGTTGTTGGCAAGCATCACGAAGGCGATGCCGAGCACGAGCAGGCTCATGCGGCCCACTTCGGCCATACCCAGCAGCTGCGCCGCTAGCGCTGCAATGAGCAATTGCGCCATTGCGATGGCGACGCGCGCGCCCACGGTGCCGATCGCCGCTCGTGTCATTCCGTGTCGTCCGCATCCTGCGGGCGCCGCTTGCTGCGGCTCCGTTTGGCGTTGGCGTTGCGGCCCGAGAGCACCGGGCTGCGCAGTCCATCGACCAAAGTGAGGTTGCCAATGGCGCTCAAGGTGCGCACACCCATGCCGTAGGCCGTGGCTGGGAATCCGTCGATTCGCCGCACGGTCTCTTCCTGGAAGCGCTCGGGATCCAGTTTGGTGACCCGATTGATCCGGACGGCCAGCCGATTCGGATCGGCGGCATCCAAGGTGGGCCGGTACAGTACGCCATCCACCACGAATGGCGTTCCCGCCGGCCGGGAGCTGCGCGCATCGCATTTCATTGGTGAGCAGGCGTGCTCCACGAAGGGCCCTTGGGCGTTAGGGGCGTGGAAGGCGTGCAGTTGCGCATCGGGCATCGGGTCCCGTGTGCCCATGAGCCACCAGCGTCCTTGGTGCTGGAAGAGCGTGGGGGCGTGCAGTGGGAGTCCGAGCAGCACGAACCCTTCGTCGTACCCGTCGTTCTCTGCATTCACCGGTAGGAGCAGCACCTCGCCGCTCTTATGGTCGGTGAGCACCGTGTGCGGTGCGCCATCGATCGAAAGGGTGTAGGGGTAGCTCGGGTCCATGAAGCCGTCGTGCATGGCGCGCGAGCGCTTCAGGATGTTGTCCGGCTTGGGGCGAAGGCGTGCGATCACGCCCTGGTACCCGTCTTCATGGCACTTGCGGTAAACCGTGTTCAACTCCCCATCGGCATCGGTATAGCCGAATGGTTCCATTCGCGACCTGCCCTTGGATGGGCTGGGCAGCCATCGAACGTTCAGGCTCCCATGCTCCTGAAGGAGCGCATGAACAGGTTGGTGCAGCACGCCGATGTTCCAAGCGCCGGCGGCGCTGCTCACATTGTGCGGCGGGCTCCCAGTGAGCCTGCGCCATTGGTAGCGGAGCATGTCAATGGCCCCGGGCAGCCTCAGGGGAGCGCAGCGGGCATGCTCCGCCTGCCCCGGCGGTGCTTCACTCGCGATCCAATCGCGCACGAGGTCGGCGGGCCATCGCGAAGCAAGATCCGCCAGGCGCACCGCCGTGGAGACAGGCTCGGTGTCCATCGGCATGAAACAGCCGCGCAGCACCGTTCGGCCCCCGGCATCAACAAGGTGCATGATGGCATGGCTGATCCGCAAGGCGCCTTCGCGCATCGCCGGAAGAACCCCATGCACCGGTGCGCCATCGCCATGGCGGAAGGCCCAGCACCGGCCGTTGAATGCCGCTGGCCTTGCTGCACCCCCCAGCAACAGCAGCAGGTCGCTCGCTTCGGGGAGGCCGGCCAGTTCGGCCAAGCCGGTGTCGCGAAGACCTTGACGTAACGGCTCCAGCGAAGCCTGCGCCTCGGATTCGCGCTCCCAACGGCGGAAGCGGCCATGCGTCCAGGAATCATTCAATCCAGTGGGCTCTGTTTCCGTCGCATGCATCCAGCCTTGGAGATGCACGCCGCGCACCGCGCGCAAGCGCCTGATGCACTCCGCCTCCCATGCCCGGAGTCCGTTTCCGGCCAGGCAGAAGATTTTCAATTCAATGCCCATGCGCGGGAAGTGCTTGCTGGTAAACTTGGAAGAGTGCCCGCCCAACCGCCTCCGGGCTGAAGCGGTCACTGACGGAATCCCTGATCCGCTGAGGGTCGAAGGATGAGTGGGCCTCCATGAGCCTAAGCATCGCGTCGGCCAGGGCCTCGTCGTCGCCCGGCTCGATCAGCAAGCCGTTTTCCGGATGAATGAAGGCCTGCGGGCCGCCGCAACGCGTGGCGATCACCGGTTTGCCTTGGGCCAGGGCCTCGCCCGTGACCACGCTGAAGGTCTCCACATTGCTGTTGATGATCACGGCGAACGCACTGGCCATGCGATTGAGCACTTCACTGTTGGGCAAGCGCCCGATGAATTGCACGCGATCCACGAGGCCAAGGTCGTGAACGATCCGTTCAAGCGGCTCACGATCCGGGCCATCGCCGATCACCTGAAGGCAAGCGCGTGAATCGACCCGGCTCGCCTTTGCCATTGCACGGAGCGCCCCGCTGATGTTCTTGATGCGGTCGACCAGGTCGGCCACCATGAGGAAACGGCCCATCGGCCCGCGGGACGGCAGCGGTCGATCGAGGCCAGGAATCACATTCGGCACCACTGTGTAGCCGGGGCAGAGCCCATGCGCGCGCATGGCTTCACCGAGGTGCGAAGAGACCGCTGTGACCGAAGCTGCGCGCCGGAACAGGAAGCGGTTGAGCCAATGGAAGAGGAATGACTTGCCCGCGTACGTGCCATCGAGGTACTCGCTGCTCTGCTCGCTCACCATGTAAGGGATGCGGCGCGTGATGGAGATCGCCCATGCGAAGAGCGCCGGTCGCACCATGATGTACGCGTGCAGCAGATCAGGCAGGCCCCGTTCCTTGGCCACTCGGGTGAACCCGTGCGTGGCGGCGCGCCAATAGCGGATCAGGTTGATCGCCTTGCGCAATGGCGCAATAGCCGCCGTGCTCGGACTGTAGCGCACGGCCAGTTCCCAAGCCTGCCCATCGGCCCTCAGTTCCAGCTCCTCGGCTTTGAGCCCGCGCACCGCCTCGATGTGCAGCACGCTCAGGCGAACGAATGCGCTTGCAGCCAGCGCCTGCTTGCGGATGAAGTCGCCCAGCTGAGGGTCATTGCGGCCGGGGTACCACTTGGGCAGCAGGAGCACGTGCATGGCTTGCGGCAAAGTACGCGGCGACGACAACGCGAGCGATGGCGCCGGTTATATTTGCTGCCCGTCTGAAATCTGCGGCGGCAGTGGAAAGCACTGTGTCATGGTGGTTGTAGCTCAGTTGGTTAGAGCGCCGGATTGTGGTTCCGGAGGTCGCCGGTTCAAGCCCGGTCTACCACCCGAAGGATGAAGGAGCGCCGTGAGGCGCTCTTTCTTCTTCGTGCTGCCCGGAATGAAGCTCATGCGGTTAACTCGAGCCGGTTGGCAAGGCAGCGCCTTGGCCGATGCCGCATGCAATGGCGCGCATTAACCTTGCCGCCGCAAAACCCGACCGCGCATGTTCTTCCTTATGGCCGTTGTGTTCGTGATTGGCTACCTCGCTATCGCCCTTGAGCATCCGATCAGGATCAACAAAGCGGCCAGCGCCATCCTCACCGGCGCGGTCGTGTGGGCCATCCTCATGCTAGGCCGCGAGGCCATCTTCCACGGCGATCCGACCCATGCCGACCTGGATGGCCTCGTGGCTCACCTGCTGCACCACTTGGGCGACATCGGCAGCATCCTCTTCTTCCTCATGGGCGCCATGACCATCGTGGAGCTCGTGGATGTGCATGAGGGCTTCCGCGTGATCACTGACAGGATCAGCGCGACGAAGAAGACGCAGTTGCTCTGGATCATCAGCATCATCACCTTCTTCCTGAGCGCTGCGCTCGACAACCTCACCACCACCATCGTGATGTGCGCCCTGCTCCGGAAGCTGATCAAGGACAAGGAGACGCTTTGGATCTTCGCTGGCATGGTGATCATAGCGGCCAACGCGGGCGGGGCATGGAGCCCCATCGGCGATGTGACCACCATCATGCTCTGGGTGAAGGGCCAGGTGACAACCGTGAACATCATCGTGAAGCTGATCGTGCCCAGCTTGGTGTGCCTGGTGCTGCCCTTGCTATGGATCGGCCGCACGCTGAAGGGCCATGTGGAGCGCCCGGATTCGGTGATCGACCATGGGCATCACGGACACCACGGCAGCGGCGTAACCTCGAACGAGCGCATCATGGTCTTCGTCATCGGGGTCGGGGCATTGCTCTTCGTCCCGGTATTCAAGGCGGTCACGCATCTGCCGCCCTTCATGGGCATCATGCTCGGTTTGGGCATCCTGTGGGTGTACACGGAGATGATCCACATGCGCCACGGGATCGATGAGCGCGGCCACTTGATGGTGACCTCTGTGCTGCGCCGGATCGACCTCCCAAGCGTGCTGTTCTTCCTTGGCATCTTGGTCGCGGTGGCAGGCCTTCAGGTAGCCGGGCACCTGACGCTGCTGGCGGAGACGCTTGACAGGAACCTGGGTAATATCTTCCTGATCAATGGCGCCATCGGCGGGCTCTCAGCCGTGGTGGATAACGTGCCCTTGGTGGCTGCCGCACAGGGCATGTATCCGATGACGCAATTCCCGCCGGATCACCTTTTCTGGGAATTGCTCGCATTGTGCGCCGGTACGGGAGGCAGCATGCTCATCATCGGCTCGGCCGCTGGTGTGGCAGCCATGGGCATCTTGCACATCGATTTCATCTGGTACCTGAAGCGCATGGCCTTGCCGGCGGCAATCGGCTACGTCGGTGCAATCCTGACGTTCTGGCTGATGTGGCATTGAGTGTTGATAACCAGGCCGTTAGAGCTGCGCGTTAGGGCCATGGCGCGCCCAGGGTGCATGGTGGCAGCCAATTCAGTCACGGCCGAATTCCCATGCCGGGTGCAACCAAAGGGGAGAGCACCTACATTCGCGGCCCATTTTCAACCGAACAGTCAACATGACCACCCGGTACGAGACCGTCTTCATTCTCACTCCCGTTTTGTCTGAGGACCAGGCAAAGGAGACGGTAAAGAAGTTCAAAGACCTGATCAAAACAGGCCGTGGTAAGGTCCACCACGAAGAGAACTGGGGGATGCGCAAGCTCGCGTATCCCATCCAGAAGAAGTCCACGGGCTTCTACCACCTGATCGAGTTCGAGGCCGACGCGCAATTCGTGGCCAAGCTCGAGACCGAATACCGCCGAGATGAGCGCGTGATCCGCTTCCTGACGACCAAGATGGACAAGCACCATCAGGCCTTCGCCGAGCGCATGCGCAATAAACGGAAGCAATCCGCCGAAATCGCCAACGCATAGGACCATGGCTGCTGAGAACACCGGCGGAGAGATCCGCTACCTCACCCCGATCGCCATCGAGACGAAGAAGGCTAAGTACTGCCGCTTCAAGAAGATGGGGATCACCTACATCGACTACAAGGACGAGCAGTTCCTTCTGCGCTTCGTGAATGAGCAGGGCAAGATCCTGCCTCGCCGCCTCACGGGCACCAGCCTCAAGTACCAGCGCAAGGTGGGCCAAGCCATCAAGCGCTGCCGTCACTTGGCATTGATGCCGTACGTGGCTGATATGATGAAGTAACCCTCAACACGCCAGACCAATGGAAGTCATCCTGAAGCAAGACGTGGAGCACCTGGGCTACGCCAATGACGTGGTGAAGGTGCGCGAGGGCTATGCCCGTAATTACCTGCTTCCGCGCGGATTGGCCGATGTGGCCACGCCGAGCATGAAGAAGCAGGTGGCCGAGACGCTGAAGCAGCGCGCGCACAAGCTCGCCAAGATCAAGGCCGATGCCGAGGCCCTCGCCAGCAGCGTGGAAGGCAAGAGCCTGAAGATCGGCGCCAAGGTGGGCGAGAAGGGCCGCATCTTCGGCAGCGTGAACACCATCATGATCGCCGATGCGCTGAAGGCCATGGGCTTCGAGGTGGACCGCAAGAGCATCAAGCTCAAGGGCGAGGCCATCAAGAGCATCGGCAAGTACGAGGCTGAGGTGGCCTTCCACCGCGATGTGGTGCGCACCATCCCCTTCGAGGTGGTGGAGGAGTGACCACGATCAACTGAATGAGCAAAGGGCTGCCGAGGGGCGGCCCTTTCTTCTTGGCAATCGGCCATCGTCCTGGAATAGCGCGGCAGGGTCAGTCCATGGTCATGGCTTCGCCCCCCTCTTTCACCCTCTTCACCGACCTCACAACAGGATTTCATTCACCGGCTGCAGCGGCTCTAGGCTGTGCGCCTCGCCGAGCATCTCGCGCAGGTCGATCTCTATCGTGCGCGTGATGGCCGTGATGGGCACATCGTTCGCGCTGCCCTCGAAAGGATTCTCCGTGGCCTCGCCGATGCGCTCCATCATCATGAACACCCAGCCCACCACCACGGTGAAGGGAACCGTGAGCCAAATGAAGCCGGGGCCCAGCTTGGCGAATTCACCCAGCATGCCGAAGGGCACCATCCAGTTGAACAGGCGCACGAACATGAGGTTGATGGTGGCGTACTGCCTCGGATAGGGAAAGTTCTTGATGCGCTCGCACTTGCCCTGGTGATCGTACAGGGCGACCAGCAGGTTCTCCATCTCTACATGGTGCAGGGTGCTGATTAGCCCTTGATCGTGCAGCGCACGGAGGTCTGCCGATTGCGCGGCGATGAGCTGCGCGGCGGCATTGCTCTTCGCGAGCACTGCGGACCGTTCTTCATCACTGACCAGCCCAGCGATCGCATCCGACAGGGGTGGGCCGTCCTGTTCTTCCACCGTGTAGTTCTTCCGGTACTCCCGGTTGTACACCTTGATCGTGTGCTCCCAGGTCCGGGGCACGCGGAGCTGGTAGCGCAAAGCATGCAGCCAAGCCAGATGCCGATGGATGAGCCGCGTGCGGATGCCTTTGAGCTCTGTGTCGGTTAGGGACGTCTTTGCCTGCATCGGGCTCACGAAGTCGATGGCCATGATCGCCCACGATCGGCTGCTGTTCACGATGGCGCCGTAGATCTGGCGGGCCTCCCACAGGCGCGCGTAGGTGGCGTTGTTCTTGAATCCGACTATGAAGGCCACGGCGGTTCCCACGATGGCGATGGGCACCCAGGGGATCGTGAGCCAGGTCCACCCGAGGAAGTGGTAGAGCGCGGTGGGCAAGGCCCCGAGCACAAGGAAGAAATAGATATCGCGCCGGGTCCAATGGACCACTTGTGAGAAGGAGTATCGACGTCCTGCGTGCATGGTTCAGTTGTTCATCCGCATTTCCTCCAGGTCCAGCTGGCCTTCCATCTTGCGCATGACTTCCGCATCGAAGGCCCGTTCCCGGCGCGCATCGGCCAGTGAGCGGCGCTGCACGGCGATCAGGGCGCGCTGCAGTTCGCGGTTGCCATCCTCGGGCAGTGCCGCTGTTTCGGCATCGCGCAGCTCCTCCAGCGCCTTGAGGTAATTCTGCTCGAGGCTCAGGAAGTGCTGGTGCACGCGTTCCAGGCGCTGATCACGATCAGGCAGCGAGGCCACATGCTCCACCACAGCGCGCACCATTCTGACCCGCAGCGCAAGTTCCTGTTCCGCATGCGGCGTGTCGGCGTCCAACTCACCCATGTTCAGCCGGCGCACCATCCAGGGCAACGTGAGGCCCTGGCCCACGAGCGTTACAAGGATCACGGTGAAGGTGATCACCAGGATCGTCTCGCGATGCGGGAAGGGTTCGCCATTGGGCAGGGCCACGGGAATGGATAATGCGGCCGCCAGCGACACCACCCCGCGCATGCCAGCCCAACTGAGAAGCGTAGGCCCGCGCCAGCCGGGTGATTGCTCATTCCTGCGGATGCTTGCGAACAGCCAGCGCGGAATATGGGCAGCAGGATACATCCAGAGAAAGCGCACGGCGATCACCAACAGGCTCACAAGCAGGCCGTAGCCGATCGCTTCACCCAAGGCTTGAGCGCTGAGCCCTTCCACGATCACCGGCAGATCCAGCCCGATGAGGATGAAGACCAAGGCATTCAGCACGAAGCTCACCGTGTGCCAGACCTGCGTGGCCTGCACGCGGGCGCGGTAGTCCAGGAATGCGTGCGAGCGGAATGAGAGGAAGAGCCCGCCGGTGACCACGCTCATCACGCCGGAGCATTCAAGCTCCTCCGCCGCGATGTACATGATGTAAGGCGACATCAGCGTCATGGCAGTATCGATGCTCGGCGTAGTGGGCAGTGCCCGGTGCAGGAAGTACACCGTGTGTGCGATGACCAGTCCGACCACGATGCCCCCGAGCACCAGGACCGTGAATTGCTCCAACGCTTCAGCCGCCACGAATTGCCCGGAAACAACAGCTGCCAGTGCGAAGCGGAACACGATGAGGCTGCTGGCATCGTTCACCAGGCTCTCGCCTTCAAGGATCGCCGTGGCCCGCTTGGGAATGGGCATGCCCTTCAGCACCGACGTGGCAGCCACGGCATCTGGCGGGCTGATGATGCCGCCCAACAGGAAGCCCATCGCCAGGGTGAATCCCGGGATGAGCCAGCTGGTGAAGAAGGCCACCACCAGTGAAGTGAAGAACACCAGCCCGAAGGCCAGCATCAGGATGCTGCGCTTCCATTTCCAGAAGGCCCGCCACGAGGTGAACCACGCCGCTTCATAAAGCAGTGGGGGCAGGAAGACCAGGAAGACCAGTTCGGGCTCGAGCTTCACGTGCGGCACGCCCGGAATCAGGGCAATCGCCAATCCCCCGAGCACCAGGAGGATCGGCTGCGCGATCCGCAGCTTGGGTCCCAGCAAGGTGAGCAGCGATGCCGCGAAGAGCAGCCCGATGACGAGCAGCAGGTCGTGATGGAGCATGCGTAGCTCGCCAAAGATGGTTGTTGACAAGACCTGATGGTCATCACCTCGTCCGGCTCTTGACACCGTAGTATTGCAGCATGCTCAGGAAAGGAGCCGTCGTGCTGCTAATGGCCATCCTGGCCGGCATCGTGGCACCTTCGCTCTTCGTGCTGCACTTCCAATTGCGCCAGGGTTATATCGAGCGTGAGCTCTGCATGCAGCGCGAAGTCGCTGCTGAAATGCGGACCTGCCACGGACAATGCCACTTGAGCAAGCAGCTGAAGGCGCTGGAGCGCGAGGCAACGCAAGGCTTTCCGGCCGAGCGGATCGATTTCCGGACCGAGCCGGCCGTGGATGATTTCGGTGCGCCTGTCGTGATTACGAACATGAGCGAGCCGCGCCGTTTCGCGTGTGTAGCGGTCGGCCTTCTGAACGGATTCCGGGCACAGAGCGATCCCGTGCCCTGGGGGTAGGTGCGAACGCAAGGGCGCCCTTTATGAGCGGCGCCGTCCGTCGAACCTTCTAACCCTTTTCCATGCGACACTTAGTCGTTGTCGGGTTGGCGCTCCTGCCCATCCTGACCACAGCGTGCGATGTTTGCGGGATCTTCCTTGGCATACAGCCGCACGACCGAACCTCGACCGTTGGCCTGCTTTACCGGTATCGGAGGCTGGAAGGCACCTTGCCGGGCGTGAGCAAGGCGCTGAAGCACGGTGATCATGCGGCCAGCACCCCTGACGACATGCGCTATCGTGAGCTTTACCAGGTGGTGGAACTGCGTGCCGACCTCTGGCTCACGAAACGGCTGGCTGTCCTGGCAGCCGTTCCTGCGGTGAACAACTACAGCGCCGTGAACGGCAAGGTGTCGGCCGATGTTTATGCCGTGGCCGACCCCTATGCCATTGCCCGCTATCTCGTGGCCAATACCAAGTGCACCACCACCGACGAGCGCACCGCGCACCGCGTGATGCTGGGCATCGGCGCTAAGGTGCCCGTGGGCCAGACCGCCATGCGGTATCGCGAAGCTGAAGTGCAGCATGACCAGCAGCCCAGCACCGGCGCTTGGGACCTGCTCGGCAGTGCCGAATACAGCGTTCGGCGCAATCGGAATGGCGTGGCGATCACTGTGATCGGTCGGCGGAATGGCGAAGGCGCAGATGGGCACCGGATGGGGCATGGCATCAGCACCACGCTCGAGTTATTCCGTCGCTACGAGCGCGGCGCAGATTGGAAAGTGCTGCCCTCCTTGGGCGCGTACCACGAGCTTGCCGGAAAGGATGCCCACGATGGTGAGGCCATCGATGGCACCGGCAGCTCAACCCTTTTCACCCATGCAGGGCTCCGCATGTGGTGGCGCTCCTGGGGATTCCAAGGCGCCTTCCAGTACGCTGTTGCGCGTCAACTGGGAGAGCAGATGATCCCCAACCGCGAGCGTTTCGTCCTGGGCCTCACCTACAACATCAAACAACACTGAACCATGAGCATTTACAGGATCTCGCTTTGGGCCCTCGTTGCCTTGAGCCTCACCGCGTGCAAGAAGGAGACGGAGGAAGAGCATGACCACGATCACGGCGGCGGAGGAGCTGCCACGGTGAGCACGCGTCTCAATTTCATGCATGGTGCCAACGCCTTCGACATCAACGCCGTCTACTCCGATGGCATGGGCCACGCCATCCAGTTCACCACGCTGAAGTTCTATGCCTCCGATTTCCACATGGAGGATGACGGCGGCGCGTCCGTGGCGGAATTCCACGACAAGGTCGTGCTCTTCGACGGTGCCACGCCCACGGCCTCCTTCGAGCTGGGCACCATGAACGCGGGCCACATCCATGAAGTGCATTTCAATCTGGGCCTCGATAGCACCGTGAACCACGCGGATCCCACCACGGCCGCCTATCCGCTCAATATCCCCGGCATGCACTGGAGCTGGAATCCCGCCGCTGGGTACAAGTTCCTGAACATGGAAGGCCATGTGGATGGCAATGGCGACGGCGATTTCGATGATGCCGCTGATCTCACCTTCACCTACCACTGCGCCACCGATGCGCTGCTCTCCGAGGATCACTTCCACTTCCATCAGGATGTGAACGGCGGTGCGGTGACCGTTACCGGCAAGCTGGATGTGGCCGTGCTGCTCATGGGCCTCGACCTGCTCACGAATAACGTGGCCATGGGCGGAGGTCCGAATAATGTGCAGGCCATGAGCAACCTCGTGACCGCCATTACCGAGCTCTAGGGGCATAGCGCCGCTGGGGGCACATGCCTCCAGCGGCGCTGCCACTGGCCTTAGCTTTCGGCGCGATGCGATTGCGAACTTTTCTTGGGGTATTCCTGCTCGGCTGCTTATCGGCGTGCGTACCGCCTGATCCCGTGGAGCCGGAGGATACGCGACCCACTTTGGCAGTCCGCGTCATGCATTCATTCGATTCGTTGCCCTTCGACCCGCAAGATGCGCTCAGCGATGGGGCGGGGAATGCAATTCGCTTCACCACCTTGAAGTTCATCGCGTCGGGGTTCGTGGCAGAGAATGCAGAAGGCGACACGGTTGCCGAATTCCCGATGAGCGCTGTCGTGGAAGACGCGCTACTGGGTTACTTTCAGGAGAATGGCATCGGCCGGGTACCAACCACCGATGTACGCCGCTTGCGCTTCAATCTGGGCCTCGACAGCGCCTTGAACCACGCGAATCCGCTCTCGTTACCGTATCCGCTGAACGCACCGGGCAATCATTGGGACTGGAACCCGGCCGCCGGCTTCAAGTTCCTGCAGCTCGAGGGCCTGGTGGACGTGAACGGTGATGGTGACTTCTCCGATTCGGAGGACGAATCGTTCGTGTGCCATTGCGCGACTGATGCCTTGGTGCGCCCGCTCAGTTTGGAGTTGGAGCCGGAGCTAGGCGAGCAGGTCGTTCGCGCACGCTTGAAGGTGGAATGGAGCACGGTCCTGCAAGGCATCGACCTGCTCGCTGCCGGCACGGCCATGGGCATTGAGGAGCCATGCCCGCAACTCATGGATAACCTGGTGCTCGCTGTCAGCGCGGAGTGAACCGGGCATTTCCAGGTTCGGGGGCGCAGCCTACATTCGCGGCCCGCGCGGCCGAAGGGCTGCAACCGGGCGCTTAGCTCAGCTGGTTCAGAGCACCACCTTGACAAGGTGGGGGTCGTTGGTTCGAATCCAATAGCGCCCACAAGTACGATGGCCGCCAGTGCGGCCATCGGCATTTCAACCCGTTCGCGGGAGGCGATGTGGCCGGATCGACGCAGCGCGTCTCAAGCGAGCACTGCTCCCTAGGTGCTGTTCAGTAAGAAGGTCATACCGGTCCCCGAGGCCGCGGATGAGGAGATCGTCAGGGAGATTCGTCGCAAGCCCGATGCGGACCGAATCGGCGTGCTCGACCAGCGTGCAGCTGAACATTCATGATATCCGGTCCGCTTCCCGTTGCCACCTTTGCAAACCATAACCAAACTAAATCGCCGTCCATGAGAATCGCGCGAGTTGTCCTATTCAACCTTGCTGCCCTGACAGCCATCAGCACCATCGCCCAGGAAGACATCGATCAGAAGGCCCGCGATGCCGCTGCTGCAGCGGCGGCTGCCCGCCACACCACCGACAGCCTCGATGGCAAGTGGCAGCGCAGCGGCGTCTTCAGCCTGAACATGACGCAGGTGAGCCTCACCAATTGGGCCGCAGGCGGATTCAACACCGTGAGCGGAATCGCCATGTTCAATGGCGCTGCCAATTGGAAGAAGGGCCGCCGCGCCTGGGATAACAGCCTGGTACTCGCTTTCGGGGGCCAGCAGATCGAGGATGGCGATCCTGTGAAGACCGATGACCGCATCGAGCTGAACAGCAAGTACGGCTACGACCTCAAGAAGCATTGGTATCTCGCCGGCGTGTTCCAGTTCCGGACCCAGTTCACCGAAGGCTTCAACACCGATGGCACGCGCATCTCGAATTTCCTCGCGCCCGCCTACGGCCTGCTCGGCCTCGGTCTCGACTACAAGCCCAACGACAACTTCTCGGTGTTCATCTCGCCGGCCACGGCGCGCCTGGTGATCGTGAATGATGAACTGCTCTGGGGCGGGAGCACCGATTCCGAGCTCCGCGTCTACGGCGTGAAGAACGGCAACACCACCGAGCTCGAAGCAGGCGGCTACCTGCGCTTCATGTACAAGACCGAATTGGCCAAGAACATAAGCTTCATGACCCGTGGCGACATCTTCAGCAATTACCTGCGCGAGCCTGGCAACATGGATGTGACCTGGGAAACGCTTTGGACCTTCAAGGTGAACGACTGGTTCGCTGCTACGCTGAACACGTTGCTGCTGTATGACCACGATACCAATCTGCCGAAGAAGGATGCCGAGGGCGTTCCGTATGCAGGCCCCGCCACGCAGTTCAAGCAGACCTTGAGCATCGGCCTCACGGTGAAGCTCTGATCGCCGTTGTTCTCCATTGCGAAGGCCGCCATGTGCGGCCTTCGCTCATTCCGGAGGGAAACGTCCCAGCCAGGGAATAGGGCCGAGCACTGCATCGCGCACCGGATTCGCATCGCGGCGCAGCACGGTGAAGGAGCGCACTTGCAGTGGGCCTTTGCTTCGGTTGTGCACGTAGGTGCGCAGCCGGGCCCCATGCGCTGCGCCTGAATACGACGGGCACAAGGCTACCACCAGGGAGCTCCTTCCGGCGGCACGAAGCGTTGGCTCCAATTCTCCTGTGCGGTAGAACAATGAGCTGTCAGCGCCATGCAGCTCTGCCACGATCGCAGCATCGGCATCCGGGCTGTAGCCATCAATGTCCAGCACCACCTCGATCGCATCGTCAGCATCATGCGCGACGCTATCCAAGCCGATATCGATCAACATCCCGAATTCATGCCCGGCCATGTCCCAGCCTGATGGGCTGCGTGCGGTCCATTCACTCACCTCCCACGGCCCGAACTGATGCGCCGGAGCCAGGTGCGCCACCGTATCGCGGTCGAAGCGTTGGTTGGCAATGGGCCTTCGGCTGAAGCGCAGCACCTGTCCTTCAACCAAGTCGCGGCGGTCCGCCAATCGCGGGAAGCGCTGCTGCACCAATGCGGGCGACTCATCCAAGCCGCCGTTGCTTCGGCCCAGCAGCACGTGGTCGCCAGTGTGCGCGGCGACGATCGAGTCGATGCGCGCCTGCGGCATGCCAAGGATGTTCACGGCGTTCAATTCGCCCTCGGGCACGCCCCAATGGCGCTTGTAGAAATCGACCATGTGCCACTCGGTCTCGAACAGCACCAGCACTTGATCGCGTCCCAATTGCTTGGTGGCATCGATGGCCGTTCGGAGCATGGCCTCGTACTTCGAATGGTAGGTGACCGTGTAGTGCTTGCGCGCATGCACCAGCGAATGCACGCTCACGCCAGCAACGAGGATGGTGCCCGTGACCACCATGCGCTTCGGCAGATGCCTGAGCCCTTGCAGGAAGAAGAGCGCGAGGTAGGGGAAGCTGAAGAGCACCACCGAGAATTGCAGCACCGGTGCACGCCACACGGAGTAGCAGTAGCCGATGGCCAATGGCGCGGCGCCCCAGAGGATGAGCATCCATTTCGTGGGAGCGGGCAGCGTTCCTGAGCGCAGCGAGAGCGTCACGGAGATCATCACGGCGATGACGAGCGCGCCGCCCATGAACGGCGACCAATGCGCGATGTAGGCGGCGTAGTGCGGGAGCCAATCCGCATTGGGCGCTTGAAGCCAGCCCGACAAGCCACCTTGGTTGAGCTGGGTGAAGAAGATGGGCAGGTTGGGCAGGTAGAGCAGGCCCGCCGAGGCGCACGCCATGATCCACTGCTTGCGCTTTCCTACGGTAGCGAGCAGCAGCCCCGTGAGCGCCATGAGGATGGCGAGCAGCAAGCTGAAGTGATGCGCATAGCCGCTGGCCACCATGGCGAAGGCCGATCCGATGAGCGCCTTCCGATTGCCATTGGCGAGCCAGCGCGTGAGTTGATCGGCGAGCAGTGCCGTGGTGAAGAGGCCCGCTGCATAAGGCCGTGCGAGCTGTCCATAGAAAACGCTGTACTGCAAGGTGACCATTAAAGCGGCCAGCATCAGCGCTGCACCGGATCCAGTCCAGGCCAGGGCGAAGCGATACAGCAGCACGATGGCCGCGAGGCTCATGAGGATGAAGGGCAGCTTCATGTCGGCTTCTTCCAAGGAGAAGAGCCGGGCCCAGAACCACTCGAAGACCTGCACGCCGGGCGGGTGCGTATCGTTGGCGATCACGCCATCGGCGATGGTCTGCGAGAGGGTGGGGTGGAGGCGGTGCAGCGCGCTGAGCTCATCATGCGTGTAGGGCAGGTTCGGCAGGTCCCAGAAACGCAGTACGGCGCCGAGCAGCACCAATGCGATCAGCAGCTTCTTCGCCCACGATTCGCCGGGCAGCACCGCGCCGCCATGCCTTCTGATGTGCGCGCGCCAGTCCATCACCGTTCGCGGTCGATATCGCGCTGCACGTCACGCGCCTTGATGCTCTCGCGCTTGTCGAAGGTTTTCTTCCCCTTGGCCAGAGCGATCTCGAGCTTGGCATAGCCGCTCTCACCGATGAAGAGGCGCACAGGGACGATGGTCATGCCTGTGTCCTTGAGCTTGCGCTTGAGCTTGGCCAGCTCGGTGCGGTGCAGCAGGAGCTTGCGGTCGCGTTTGGGCTCGTGCACGAAATGCGGGTTGGTGCCGTATGGGTTGATCTGCATGTTCCGCACTACAAGGTCCGGCCCGGCGAAGGCGCAGAAGGCCTCATTGATGCTGGCCCCGTTGGCTCGGATGCTCTTGATCTCGCTGCCCTGCAGCACCATGCCGCACACATAGCTGTCGAGCAGGTGGTACTCGAAGCCGGCCCTGCGGTTCTTCACTTCGGGCGTGGTACGCTGCGCCATGGATGGCGGCGAAGCTAACCGCGCGATCTTCGCCCCCATGAGCAACGAGCGCACCTGGGATGTGGTGGTCGTGGGCGGCGGCATCGTAGGCGCGGCCACGCTGTATAAGCTGCAAGCGCGATTCCCGCACCTCCGCATTCTCCTCTTGGAGAAGGAGAAGGCCCTGGCCGGCCACCAGACCGGCAACAACAGCGGCGTGATCCACAGCGGCATCTACTACAAGCCCGGCAGCTACAAGGCCAAGAACTGCGTCGATGGCCGGCGTGAGCTGGTGGCCTTCGCGAAGCAGCACGGCGTGAAGCACGACATCTGCGGCAAGCTGATCGTGGCCACCGACGCGGAAGAGCTGCCACGACTGGAGAAGATCTTCAGCACCGGCATGGCCAACGGTATCGAGGACATGCGCAAGGTCACTGCCGATGAGATCCGGGAGATCGAGCCGCATTGCACGGGCATCGCGGGGGTGCATGTGGGCTGCACCGGCATCATCGACTTCCGCGGCGCCACCTACAAAATGGCCGAGCTGGCACTGGCCCTTCAGCCGGAGAGCCGCGTGGCGCTGGGCGAGGAATGCCTCGGCATCGCATCCGGTGATCAGGGCTCGCACGTGCGCACCAGCAATGGCACGCACCAGACGCGCTACGCCATCTTCTGCGGCGGCTTGCAGAGCGACCGCCTGGCCAAGGCCGATGGAGCCGTGGTCCGTGAGCGGATCGTCGGCTTCCGGGGCGACTACTACGAGCTCACCGAACAGGGCAAGCACAAGGTGAAGCACCTCATCTATCCGGTGCCCGATCCGCGCTTCCCCTTCCTCGGCGTCCACTTCACGCGCATGACCGATGGCAGCATCGAATGCGGGCCTAACGCTGTCTTCACCTTCAAGCGCGAGGGCTATGGCAAGACCGACTTCGACCTCCGCGACACCGTGGATGCGCTCACCTACAGCGGCACCTGGAAGCTCTTCCTGCGCAACATGGGCTACGGGATCAACGAGTACCGCCGCGCGTTCTCGAAGAAGCTCTTCCTGAAGACCCTTCAGCGTTTGATCCCCTCGCTCACCATGGATGACATCGAGCCGGGCCGCGCGGGCGTTCGCGCCATGCTGTTGGGCACGGACGGGAACATGGTCGATGATTTCCGGATCGAGCGGCGCGGCAATCACATCCACGTGCTCAACGCGCCGTCACCAGCGGCTACAGCGGCTTTGGCCATCGGAAGCCATATCGCGGAGATGGCCGCGCGAGAGTTCCGGATCGGCGAGGGAGCCGTTGTCGCCTGAGCCGTGCCACTGCGCCATCTTCGCCGCATGCCGATAGCCAACGTGCCCATCCAGATCCGCTTCGCCGACGTGGATATGGCGCACCACGTCCACAATGCCGTGTACCTGCAATGGTTCGAGCTGGCCCGCATGGAGCTGCTGCTGCGCTTCATCGCACCCGACCACGATTGGAAGAGGCAGGGCCTGATCCTGGCGCGCAATGAGGTCGATTACCGCCAGCCCATTCATCTGCGCGACCGCATTGTAGCCGAATGCCTCGCCGGGCGCATCGGCACCAAGAGCTTCGATCTGCACTATCGCATCATCCGCTTGAAGGATGAACAGCAGGAGGTGTGCGCCGAAGGGCGCAGCGTGATGGTCTGCTTCGACTACGCAGCGAACCGTTCCATTGAGCTGTTTCCGGAGTGGAGGTCGGCGCTGGAAAAACTCAGTGAGCCATGAAGAAGTCGATGACCCGATGCACTGTGATGGCGCTCGCCCTTTCGCTGGTCGCATGCTCGCCGCAGGACCTGCAGACCATTCTGGGCTCCACCAGCACGCCCTCTGCGCTCAGCAACGAAGAGGTGATCGCTGGCTTGAAGGAGGCCTTGCGCGTGGGCGCTGAACGCGCCGTGAGCAGCACCAGCGCCGCCGATGGCTTCTGGGGCAATGCGCTCATCCGCGTGCCATTCCCGGAGGAAGCGATCAAGGTGAAGAACACGCTCAATGACTTGGGCATCACCAAGCCCGTTGAGGATTTCGAGCGCACACTGAATAAAGCGGCAGAGGCGGCGGCGAAGGAAGCCGTGCCGGTCTTCGTGGATGCCATCACGAGCATGACGATCCAGGACGGCTTCACCATCCTGCGCGGCGGGGAGAACGCGGCCACCAACTTCCTGCGGGAGAGAACGAGCGGGGCCTTGCGAGCGCGCTTCGCCCCCGTGGTGCAGAACGCCACGCAGCAAGTGGCCCTCACCAGCTATTGGCAGCCGTTGGCAACGGCCTACAACACGGCCACTTTGCTCACAGGCGGAAAGGCCGTGAACCCCGACCTCGACGCCTATGTGACCGACAAGGCCTTGCAAGGCCTCTTCACCGTGCTCGCGCAAGAAGAGAAGCGCATCCGCATTGATCCCCTGGCCCGCACGACTGCGCTGTTGCAGAAAGTATTCGGAGTGCAATAGATGATCGCTGTCGGTTGCCGGTTACCGGGCAACCCTCAACCCGCCCAACCTTCAATCCTCAACCGTTCGCCAAGCGCCATGCACGCCATCACCCTCACTGAACCCGGCACCGTGCTCGAGCCCAGCGAGCTCGTCCTGAATCCCGACGGCTCCGTCTATCACCTCGCCTTGCGGCCCGAGCAGCTCGGCGACCTGGTCATCGTCGTAGGTGATCAAGGACGCGTGGAGAAGGTGAGCCGATACTTCGAGCGCATCGAGCACCGCGTGCAGAACCGCGAATTCGTGGCGCACACCGGCGTGTACCACGGCATGCACATCACCGCGCTCAGCACGGGCATCGGCACGGACAACATCGACATCGTGCTCAACGAGCTCGATGCCCTCGCTAACATCGACCTGGCCACGCGCAGCCCCAAGCGCGAGCACAGGAGCTTGCGCATCGTGCGGCTCGGCACCTGCGGATCATTGCAGGAGGACATCCCCGTTGACAGCCGCATCGTGAGCGCGTTCGGCGTTGGCCTCGACAACGTGCTGCACTATTACGCCTACGAGAACACCGATGCAGAGAACCGGCTGCTCAATGGCTTCCTCGCGCATTGCGAATGGCCGGATAACCTTCCGGTGCCATACGTGGCCGCGGGCGATAAGGAACTCATCGAGCGCCTCGGCCACGGCAATACCGTTGGCATCACCATCACCTCCGGCGGTTTCTACGGCCCGCAAGGGCGCCAACTGCGCCTGCTGCCTTCCGTCGATGGACTGAACGAGCGCATCAGCGCCTTCGCGCACGAGGAGCTGATCGCGTGCAACTACGAGATGGAGACCAGCGCGCTTTACGGCCTCGGAGGCCTCTTTGGCCATCGCACCTGCACCGTGTGCACGGTGGTGGCTAACCGCCTGCGCAAAGAGTACAGCAAGGACCACCACGCGGCGATTGACCTCATGATCGAGGAGGTGCTTGAGCGGTTGGCGGGTTAGGGGGGCGTGCTCACGCTCCCTTCGAGTCAGCAGCGAGTGACGGACACAAATCATGGCCTTGTAGCGCAATTCTCGATCAGCGGTTGCTGATTAACCCTTGGCGGACGCCATTCAACGCCCGCATCTATATTGGCTTGCTGAATCAACACGACCATGAGAGCGGCCGTCATCGTTCTGTGTACCCAGTGGTTCGCTGAAGCGGCTGAGGCGCAGGACTTCCTCATCACGCAGGACACCATCACAACGTGCGCAGGAATGCTCTACGACAGCGGTGGTCCAGGCTTCGTGTACGGCATCCTCGAGAATCACGTCTCTGTAGTCTGCCCCGATCAGCCGGGCCAACGGGTGGTCCTGGACTTCCTCTCCTTCAATCTCTCTCCGCAGTTCGATTCACCGATCGACCGCTTGAGCATCTTCGATGGGCCAAGTATCGCGGCGCCCTTGCTGGGCGAATACGAGGAGCAGGATTTGCTTGGCACGGTCATCCTGCCGTCACTGCTGAACGCCAGCGGGTGCCTGACGCTCCAGTTCCAGTCCAATGCCAACGGCCCTGGCAACTTCGCGGCTACCATCTCCTGTGCGCAACAATGCGAATTGCCATCCGCATCGTTCACGGCCATGGGTGATACTATGCTTCTCTGTTTCGGCGATGCACTCGTTGTGGATGGATCCGTATCCATGCCGACCGGTCCGCAGGCACTCGCCTCATGGGCCTGGATTAATTCCACGACGGGCCAAACTGAAACGAGCAGCAACGCGATGGACACGCTCAGCTTCTCGCAAGTGGGAATCAATCGTATCCGATTGCAGGTGGCGGACAGCGCGGGTTGCGCATCGGTCCTTTCGGATGAGTTCATAGCCGTGGTGCTGCCACCCGCCTCGTTTGAGGGCACCTTCACATCGGATCCATACGCCTGCCTAGGTGATACCGTTACGCTAACAGGCGCAGCCAGCCTAGACAGTCTCGTGATGCATCAATCCACCGGTGCGGTGTACCCTGGAGGTTTCTACTTACCCGATGACGTAAACGTACCTAACGTTCTCACCATCAACGTTTCATCGTTTCCGGACAGCGCGGTTGTTGACGAAACGTCTGACCTCAGCAGCGTTTGCGTGAACATGGAACACAGCTTTCTAGCGGACCTCGTCATCTCCCTTACCTGTCCCAACGGCACCTCAATTTCACTTCATCAACAAGGCGGCTCCGTATACATCGGTGGGGCCATGGATGGGATTTCCGGTCCGCCCCTGATTGGCGACTGCTGGCAGTATTGCTGGACCTACCCAGCGGACTTCGGGACCTTCTCCCAGTCCGCAGGTTACGGCTCTTCCAATCTCGTGTTAGCCGGATCGCCTCCGAATAGCACGCTAATCCCCGGCACCTATACTCCGGTTCAGCCGATCTCCAATCTGATTGGTTGCCCGATGAATGGCACTTGGACGCTGACGATTACCGATCTGTGGGCCCAGGATGACGGATTCTTATGCTCATGGGCTTTGAGTCTAGGGCAGTCGCCACAGCTGGATAGCCTGCTCATCACCACATATCCGACAATTCAGCTCAGCAATCCCGATTCGGCGTTCTGGAACGGTCCTGGTCTGCTGCCGCCGATGACCGCCCAGCAGAGCATCGCCATCCCTGGCGGATTGGGTGAATTCCCTTACACCCTCACGGTGATCGATTCCGAAGGCTGCGTCCACGACACCACGCTCATCATCACGGTGATCGATTCCCCCTTTCTCGTGGATGCCGGGCCCGATGTCTCCTTGTGCGACGGCCCGACAACCTTGGAGGGCAGCGTGTTCAATTCTGCAGATACCTGCACGTACACCCTTATCCTCTTCGAGACCTTCGGCGATGGTTGGGGCGGCGGCGCCAACCTGTCGGTCTCCATCGCGGGCAGCACGGTCAATTACTCGATTACGGATCTCGGAGTGGCTGTGGATACGATTCTGTTGCCTGTAGCCACTGGCGATGCGATTTCTCTGTTCTATACGGCAGGGACCATTTGGAATAACGAGAATCGATTCACCTTGCTGAACAGCGTCGGGGACGCGGTCTACGAATCGCCGCAAGGCCCTCCTAGCGGTACGGCTTACCAAGGCCTCGCGGCCTGCATCGGCTCCCCAGCCTCACCGTTCATCAGTTGGACTCCCGCGCTCGGCCTTGGTGACACGACCAGTGCGGTGACCAGCGTGAGCCCGCCTGCCGCCGGCTGGTACGTGCTCACCGTTTCGCTTGCCGGAGGTGCCTGCATGGCCAGCGATAGCGTGTTCGTGCTGGGGAGCAGCGTGACTGCCTCGATCGCCTACAGCGCTGCGAACTCAACGTTGTGCATGGAGCCTGCGGGCTTCATTTCCTATCAGTGGTACCTGGCTGGTGCTCTGTACGCGACAACCGCAGGCAATTGCCTGCAGAATCCGCCATTCGGCATCTGGACCGCGATCGGCGTTACCGGAGGCGAATGTGATGCCTACGCGCAAGCCGTCGCCATCTGCCCAGACCTCGCACTGACCTACGCCAACGGCAACCTGAGCGTGCAGGCCGGACTGGGCACCTACACATGGACGCTGAACGGGCAGGCACTCCCCAACGCCATCGGACCGGTCATCACACCCACAAACATCGGCACCTACTCAGTGACCGTGACCATGGCTGGCGGCTGCGTGGTGAGCGCGAGCATCCAGTTGGATTCGCTCATCGGGATCGAAGAGCACGACGGTGCGCAGGCTGGCCTGCGCATCGTGCCCAATCCGAGTCGCGGAGAATTCGTCTTGGGCCTGCCCGAAGTCTCGCATGGTACCCTGCGCATCACCATCCTGGATGCGACCGGTCGCGTGGCGGATGAGCGCAGCGTGAATGTGGCAGCGAAGCAGCGCCATGTGCCCTTGAGCCTGTCTCTCGCATCTGGAGCGTACAGCATCGGAGTGCGCAGCGCGGAGAAGCAGTTCTTCACCAGGTTCACAATCGAATAGCGGAACACACCGCAAGGATCACCACGCAGCGATCGATCAGATGATCGGGGAGGCGCTGGAGCGGTTGGCGGGTTAGGGCAGGGAAGTGCTGTGAATGTCGCGCAAGGACTCACTTCGGTGAGAAGCGGATCGGCAGGGTGAATTGCACGCGGACGGGCTTGCCCCGTTGCTTTCCTGGCGACCATGCGGGCATGCTGTTCACCAAGCGAAGGGCTTCTGCATCAGCTGCAGGGTGAAAGCCACGATAGACTCTGGCATTGTTGATTGACCCATCGGTGCCAATCTCGAAGGTGGTATGAACCGTGCCATTGGCTTTGCTTCGTTTCAATTCCGTAGGGTAGCGGAGTTCCTTCTTGATGAACTGATACATGGCAACAGCCCCTCCGGGGAATTCGGGCATTTCCTCCACGACCGTGTATGCTCGATCTGAGGTTGAAATGACCTTCTCAGGTTCTTTCATGGTGAACTTCACCGGCAGGTTGTACCTCACGCGCACCCTCTGCCCCTTGTGCTCGCCGGGCGTCCATGCGGGCATGCTGCGCACGGCGTTCAGCGCAACCTCATCGCAGCCGCCACCGATGCCACGCAGCACGTTCGCGTTCGTGATGCGCCCGTCCTTCTCCACGACGAAGTTGATGAACACAGTGCCCTGAATGCCGGCGTCGCGCGCGGCGTCCGGGTAGCGGATTGCCGTTAGCAGGTACTTGTACAACTCAGCTTCTCCACCCGTGAATGCGGGCGACACTTCCACTACGGTGAAGACCGAATCGGTGAGTTCGCCGTCGTCGAGATAGGGAGCGGTGACAACCTGGGCCCTTGCTTGACTGGTAACCGAAGCAAGCAGGCACGCAAATAGGGCGTGATTCACTTGAAGCATGCCGAAATCTACCACGGCAGATCCAATGGCACGGCCTTTCCACAAGCCCCTGTTCAGTCTGCTCGTGTGTCAGGCGCCATCAACAGCCTGCCGCTGAAACATGCATGCCTGGAGCACAAGACTTCCCTGACCGCCCCGATAGCTTTCGCTCCGAGCCGCTTACCCGGCGATCACATGGGCAACAACGAGATCCGCGCGCTGATCACCCTGATCGACGATCCCGACGAGACCATTTACACCCAGGTGCGCGACCGCATCGTGCAGCTGGGCGACGACATCGTGCCGGAGCTCGAGCGCGCATGGGAGATCGACGACTTCGGCGACCTCTTCCGCAACCGCGTCGAGGACCTCTTGCACACCATCCACCTGAGCCGCGTGACCGATCGCCTCAAGGCCTGGTACGAAGCAGGCGGAGAGGACCTGCTCGAAGGCGCGCTCATCATCAGCCGCTACCGCTACCCCGATATGGACGAGCCGAAGGTGAAGGCGCGGCTGGCAGCGATCCGGCAGGACATCTGGCTGGAGTTGAACGATCACCTCACCGCCTTCGAGAAGGTGCGCGTGTTCAACCACATCTTCTTCCAGGTCCATGGCTTCAAGGGCAATAAGCGCAACTACCACGCGCCGCAGAACAGCTACATCAACGAGGTGCTCGACAGCCGCAAGGGCAATCCGCTGTCGCTGGCCATCATCTATCAGGTGCTCGCTGAGGACCTGGGTCTGCCCATGCGCGGCGTGAACCTGCCCAATCATTTCGTGCTCGCCTATCTCGATGAGGAGAGCATCGGCGGTGCGGATGCCGGCCAGCAAGGCGAGGAGAGCGTGCTCTTCTACGTGAATGCCTTCAGCCAAGGCGATATCCTCGGGCGCAACGAGATCAACGAGTTCCTTTCGAAGCTGAAGATCGAGCCACGCCCGAGCTTCTATCAGCCCTGCACCAACATCGACATCATCCGCCGCCAGCTGAACAACCTGGCTAACAGCTACAGCAAGATGGGCGATAGTGAGCGCGCCGCCGACCTGGAGAAGCTGAGGGATATGCTCGGCAGGGTTGAGGGATGAAGGCCTACCTATTCATCTCGCCTCACCTTCCAAAGCACCCAGCGGTCGGTACGATCGGCCCAGCCGCCGATGTTGATTCGCTTTGCCCAAGCCGGATAGGAAGCGAAGCATTCACGCGCGATGAATCCTGTTGGAAGCGCGGGTGATTGATCCAGCGTGAGCAGGAGAAAGGCTGATTCATCGGGCCAGCCCTCATCGCGCAAGGCGAATCGAAGCCCGAGTGGCCTGCCGAACCACACCGGGTGCTCCTGCGCGAAAGGCTGTCGGCCTTCATGCACGAGGGTCATCGGTTCAGAGGCCGAATCGTGGATCGCTTCGCGCAACACGGCATCCTCATTCGCAGGCTTGAAGAGCACGACCAATAGAAGCGGCACATGCACGGCGATGAAAGCGATGCGGAGCACGCGCCACCATCGGTCGCTGAAGTAATTGAACCAGCCTTGCTCCAGTGCCGCGTGCGCGCCAAGCACCACAAGTGCCGGAAGGAAGGGGATCAGCGGGAAGAGGAAGCGAAGCTCTTTGTGGCCGATCGACAGATGCGCCAAGAGGAATGGCAATGCGGCCCAGACAACGGGATCCCTTCGGCGGAAGACAATGGCAAGCAGCGGCAATGCGATGAAGGTGATGCTGAAGGGCGGAACTGCGCGCTCTGTGATTTGCGTGAAATACCACCACCATGGCTCGGTGCCGAAGGACGCTGCCTTTCCGGCGATGATGTTCTGCTCGAAGTAGTTCCATGCGGTGAATACCCATTCACCATAGAACCAACGGTCGATCAGAAGGCCGATAAGTTGCGCCGCCACCACACCCGCGACCAATGCGCTCAGTTTGGGCAAGGCCGCTCGCTTCACCAGCAGGCACCAACCCACCAGGCCGATCACCATGGAGCCCATTTGCACGCGCGCCACGCAGGCCAAGCCGATGAGCAGTCCACCGATCAGCCATGCGCGCGAACGCTGACCATTGCCATGCACCACCTGCGCGAAGCCGATGAGGAAGAGCGCGGCCGAAAGCCCCTCGGAGGAGAACCGCACTGCCGCGAAAACCCCGAACCAGAGCAGGAAGGCGAGCGCTGCATAGGTGCTCCGCAGGCGGGGCCGCTGAAGCGCGGGATCATCGCGAAGCCGCCGGTTGAAGAGGAGCACAGCGCCGGACCATGCGAGCGCTGCGGTGAATAGGCGAAGCAGAAGAGCGGTGCCGTAATGGTCGTCGAAGCCAACGGCATTCAATACGCGATGCACCACCACCACCATGGCTGGCTGAAGCGCCGGTCGGAGGCGCGCGCCGAATTCCCAGGTGAGGTCCGTTTCCGGGGTGATGCCTAGCTTCCAGCCAGCGAACTCGAGGATCTGGAAGTGCTCATCGGCATGGAAGGGGCCGATGGAGAAGATGGCGGCGATGGATAGGGCGAGTGCACCGAGTAAAGCGATGCGTCGAACCGGGGAAGGTCGGTCCGGTGCCGTCATCGGTTGAACAAGCGAAGCGCGGTTCGAGCGATGATTCGCAGATCGAGCCGCATGCTGCGCTCGCGCACGTACCGCAGATCGAGCGCGAGCTTCGCCGGCATCACCTCGTCCAAGTACACGCGCTCTGGATCGCTGGCGCGGCCCAGCACTTCGTTCTCGTCGATGTACGCGATGCTCGCCAGGCTGGTGAGTCCAGGCCTGAAGCTGAGGACCTGCCGTTGCTCTTCGGAATAGAGCGCCACGTAGCGCGGCACTTCGGGACGCGGTCCCACGACGCTCATTTCGCCCGCAACGATGTTCAGCAGCTGCGGCAGTTCATCGAGCTTGGTCTTACGCAGCACGTAGCCGATGCGCGTGATGCGTGGATCGCGGCCGCCCACGGTGATCTGGCCGGCGGCCTCGCTGCCCAGCCGCATGGTGCGGAACTTCAGCAGCCGGAATTCCCTTCCGCCTTTGCCCACGCGCACCTGTCGGAAGAAGGCGCCGCCCGGCGATCCAATGGCCACGGCTGCAGCGATGATCAGCAAGAGCGGGGCGAGCAACAGCAGCGCGCTGGCCGATGCGATCAGGTCGAACGCGCGCTTGCCCATGCGGCGAAGGAACGCAACACCGGGCGATGCGGCGGACGCGCGGCCTTCGCTATTCCACCACCAGTCGCAGCGAGCGTGTGGCTCCGCTTCCCTGCATGCTGAGCATGTACACGCCAGCGGGTCGGCCCGAGAGATCAACGACGGCCCGGCCGGCGGTTGCGCGTTGGCGCAGCACCTCGCGCCCGAGCGCATCGCGAGCGATCAGCTGCACCGGCTCGGAGGATTCGATCACCAGATGGAAGACGCCCGTACTCGGATTCGGGTAAGCGCTCAGCTGTGGTGATGCAGCCTCTTCAATGCCGATGGATTCGGCGTCTGCTGTGCGCAGCCCCAAGCTCGCCACCGGACCGCCGGTGAAGCCGATGAACCAATTGCCGCCGTTGCTGATCGGACTGGTGGGCTGGCCGTACACCGTCTCATTCAGGCCGTAGTGGACATGCTCATGGTAGCCGAAGAACACGGTGGGGTTGCTGGTGACGGTGCAGAAGAGGTAACGCGCATCGTCCTGGAGCAGCAGCGGCTCGGTGAAAGGGAAATGGACCATGGCGGAGTTCCCGGTGGCGGTGATCACGTGCTCCTCGTCGTGGATAAGGGAGAGCTGGCTGAAGCCGAATCCTGGATCGTCCATGGTGACGAAGGGATCCTGCCATTCATACACGCGGGTGATCACGCCGTCGCCCGCGATCGTGAGGGGCTCGTTCACCGATACCTGCCGATCCATCCCGGTGACGGCGATGCGTGAGGCGTGCGCATCGCTGAAGTGGATGCAGCTTTCATACGCTCCCGCGCTTTGGGCGGGCTGCATGCCCACGGTGCTCACGGGTGCGCCTGAAGCCGGTTCTACAGGCGCTGGGGCATAGCTGTCTGCGTAGTGCAGCGGCACGGTGTACTGGTTGTCAAGCACGTGCTGGTCATTGAGGGCCACCACGTTGTAGGTGAGCTGGTAGTTGCCGCTGAAGGCGGGCTGCGTCCAATCCGGGAGCTCGGCAAGCAGGCTATCGCCGGGTGCAAGCGCGAAGGGGGGTGTGGCCTCATCGTACACGCTTTCGCCATCCTGTTCGATGACGGCGCGGAGCACGAGCAAAGCGATGTCCTCGGCGCCGAAGTTGTGCACCATGGCGCCGATTCCCACGGCATGGTCACCGGGCTGTGAGGCGAGCAAGCTTGGCAGCGCGAGGCTCTTGGGCAGCAGCACGCCCTGCTTGCGCACGCCGGCATCCACGGCGTAGTAGCCATCCTTGTTGCCGAGAAGCACTGAGAGCGTTGCGCCGGAATCGATGGCCTCCATCCATGCTTCGCCGTCACCCAAGGTGATCTGGAACACCGGTATGTTCACCTGCGGCCCATACGGCCCGCCGCCCATTTCCACGGGCGGGCCCTGAACATTATTGATGATCACAACGGCAATGGCGCCGGCTTCCTGACAATGCTTCGCCTTCAACGCATAGTCGCAGGTGCCGCGGTAGAGCAGGGCCACCTTACCGGCTACCGCCGTTGGATTGATCAGCGGCGAGCAGGCCAGGCTATCGTCCTGTCCACCGCTGTGCGCGCGCACCAGATCGCCGATCACCCGGTTCGATGCATAGAGCATATTCGGCGTGTCCCATGAGCCAGCGGCGGGTTCGGCCCAGGTGTGCGCATAGCTTCCTTGCAAGGGACCTGCACTGAGGATGTCGCAAGCCACTTGGGCCCGGAACGGGATCGCGAGCACGAGGGAGGCGATGAGTGCGATTGCTTTCATGGTGATCGGTGTTGACGCCACGAAGGGAAAGCGCCTCTCAGCGGACGCCGCGGAATGGATGACGGCCCGTGTGATATGGGGCGCAACGCTTCATCCCGCGATTGCACCGTTCATCCGCAGCCGGGAGAGAAGCCCAAGCGGTCTGACTTCCCACGAATAGCTTCGCCGATCATGAAACGCATCCTCCTGCTCACCGCGCTCTCGGCAACGATTTCTGCTTCGGCCCAGCCTCTGTGGCTCCGCAACGCCGCCATCAGCCCAGATGGGCAGTCCATCGCCTTCTGCTATCACGGCGATATCTGGCGCGTACCAGCAACCGGCGGAGACGCCATGCCGCTCACCTCCAACGAAGCCTACGACCATACCCCGGTGTGGAGCCGCGACGGCAAGCTGGTCGCCTTCACGAGCAATCGCCATGGCAACAACGATGTGTTCGTGATGCCCTCCACCGGCGGTGCGCCCACACGCCTCACCTTCCATGGCAATGGCGAAGTGGCCAGCGATTTCAGCGTCGATGGAACGCAGGTGATCTTCTACGGCACGCGCCAGGACGATGTGAAGCACCAGCAGTTCCCCGTGGGCGGCCTCGGTGAGCTCTACACCGTGCCCGTGAAAGGCGGCCGCGTGATGCAGCTGAGCACCATCGCCATGCAGAACGCGCGCTACAGTCCCGATGGTAGCCTGATCGCCTACCACGACCGCAAAGGCTATGAGGACAATTGGCGCAAGCACCACACTTCATCCGTCACGCGCGACATCTGGACCTTCAATCCCGCCACCAAGGAGTACAAGCAGCTCACCCCCTTCGCCGGCGAGGACCGCGATCCGGTCTGGAGCAAGGACGGCGGCACGCTCTTCTACCTCACCGAAGTGAGCGGCAGCTTCAACGTGCACCGCATGCCGGCATCCGGCGGGCGCAGCATGCAAGTGACGCGCTTCACGGATCATCCGGTTCGATACCTCAGCATCAGCAGCAACGGAACGCTCTGCTTCAGTTACAGGGGCGAGCTCTACACCATGGCCGATGGTGCTGAGCCGAATAAGGTGGACATCCGCATCCATAGCGATGGCCGCTATCTCCCGCAGCGCACGATCAACGTGAGCAGTGCCGATGAATACACCTTGAGCCCGAGCGGCAAGGAAGCCGTGTTCATCCATCGCGGCGAGGTCTTCGTGACTAGCATCGCCGAAGGCACCACGCGCCGCATCACCAGCACGCCCGAGCAGGAGCGCAACGTGAGTTTCAGCCCCGATGGCCGTACCATCCTCTACGCCAGCGAGCGCGGACAGAGCTGGGACCTGTTCACCACTTCGTTGGTCCGCAAGGAGGAGAAGTACTTCTTCAACGCCACCCTGCTGAAGGAAGAAGCCTTGCTCAGCACGCCCGCTGAGGAGTTCCAGTGCGCCTATTCGCCCGATGGAAAGGAAGTGGCTTACCTGGAGGAGCGCACCGCGCTCAGGGTCCTCAACCTGGCCACGAAGCAGACGCGCGTCATCGTTCCGGGTAATAAGAATTACAGCTACAGCGACGGCGACCAGTGGTACCAATGGAGCCCCGACAGCAAGTGGTTCGTGGTCAATTTCCTGCACGACAAGCAATGGATCGGCCAGGTGGGCCTGGTGAACGCCTCGGGCAAGGAGCCCATCATCAACCTCACGCGCAGCGGCTACGGCGGCTACACGCCCCGTTGGGCCATGGAAGGCAAAGCCATCGTGTACATGAGCGATCGCGACGGGCAGAAGAACCACGCCAGCTGGGGAGGTGAGAGCGATGCCTACGCCTTCTTCCTCACGCAGGAGGCTTTTGACAAGTTCAAGATGACGAAGGAGGAAGCCGCATTGGTGAAGGAAGAGGAGGAGAAGAAGGACGAAGGGAAGGACGGGAAGGACGGCAAGAAGGACAAGGAGGCGAAGAAGGACAAGGAGGAGAAGAAGGAAGAGGTGAAACCCTTGAAGATCGAATTGGAGGGGATTGAATACCGCCGGGTGCGGCTAACGCCGAACAGCAGCGCCCTCAGTGATGCCCTGCTCAGCCCCGATGGAGAGAAGCTGTACTACCTCGCGGCCTTTGAGAAAGGCACGGACCTGTGGCAGTTCGAGATCCGCACGCGCGAGACGAAGGTCCTGAACAAGATGGGCGATGGCTGGGCGCACAACCTCGCTTGGGACAAGGATGCCAAGAAGCTCTTCTATCTGAACAACGGCAGCATCGGTTACTACGACACCGAGAAGAGCGAGAACAAGGGCGTGGGCATCGGCGGCGAGATGATCCTCGACGAAAGCGCCGAGCGCGCCTACCTCTTCGAGCACATCTGGAGGCAGGTGAAGAAGAAATTCTACCGCGTGGACCTGCAGGGCGTTGACTGGGACAAGTACAAGGCCGAGTACCAGCGCTGCCTGCCCCATATCAACAACAACTTCGATATGGCCGAGTTGTGCAGCGAGATGCTGGGAGAGCTCAACGCATCGCACACCGGTGCCGGTTACCGGTACGAAATGCCCAACGACGACCAGACCGCCTCACTCGGCTGCTTCTTCGCCAATGAACCCGGGCCTGGCCTGCGCATCACGGAGATCATGCCCCGCAGCCCGCTCACAAAAGAAGGCAGCAAGGTGAAGGCCGGGCACGTGATCGAAAAGATTGATGGCGCGGAAGTCGCCGCCGATATGGATTGGGCCATGCTCTTCAACCGCAAAGGAAACAAGCCCATGCTGCTGAGCATGTTTGACCCCAAGACGAAGACCCGCTGGGACGAGAGCGTGAAACCGCTCGCCGAGGGCGAGGACTACGGCCTGCTCTACAAGCGTTGGGTGGAGCGCTGCCGGCATCTGGTGGATAGCCTCAGCGGCGGCCAACTCGGATACGTGCATGTCCAAGGCATGAACGACCACAGTTTCCGCGTGGTGTATGAAGAAGCACTCGGCCGCTACCACGACAAGAAAGGCCTGGTGGTGGACACGCGTTTCAACGGGGGCGGTTGGCTGCACGATGATCTCGCCACCTTCCTCAATGGCAAGACATATATGACATTCCTGCCGCGCGACCAGATCCTGGGCACCGAGCCGCACTTCAAGTACCAGCGACCCAGCGTGGTGGTGATGAGCGAAAGCAACTACAGCGATGCGCACATGTTCCCCGTGACCTACCGCGCGCTGGGCATCGGCAAGCTCGTGGGCATGCCCGTGCCCGGCACCGGCACCGCCGTGTGGTGGGAGGGCCTTCAGAACGGCATGTGGTTCGGCATCCCGCAGGTGGGCATGGTGGACAATGCGGGCAACTACCTCGAGAACCAGCAGCTCGACCCCGACGTGCGCCAGCCGCTCGATCCGGGTGTCGTATCGCAAGGAAGGGATCAGCAACTGGAGGCGGCGGTGAAGGTGCTGATGGGGAATTGAGTTCCGCTGCTTGGTTCGTCGCTGGCGCATCCTATATTAGGAGCGTGCCAGCAGCCCGCACCCATACCGCCCCCCGCGCCCGCAAGCCGCGTCGCGTGCCCGATGAGCTGCTCACCGCCGTGCGCTGCGGCAAACGGAAGAAGCCCGATTGCGTGGCCCTTCAATGGCACGATGGCGCTGGCGAATTGCACATCGAGGTGTTGAGCCCCGCGCAGAGCTGGCCTTACCTGAACTGACCTCTTCGGCTGTGGACGCCGGCGCCGCTCGCGACCTCCTGCTCGCCCTGCCAGACGTCACTGAGCACGCGCACTTCGATAAGCAGGCATTCCGCGGGATCACGCCCAAGGGCAAGGCTTCAAGGATCTTCCTCACGCTCTGGGCAGAGGAGAACCGGGCCGTGCTGATGCTCGATCAGGAGCAGCAGGCCGAACTGCAAGCGCGGCATCCGCTGGTCTTCCTCCCGGTGCCGAACAAGTGGGGCGAGAAGGGCGCCACCTACGTGGAACTGAAGGCGTGCAGCACTGCGCTCTTCCGCGAAGGGGTGAAGGCGGCCATGCGAATCGCGGGTTGTGCTTGAGGTCGATCGTGCAATGATCATCTTCGTGGTTCTGATGGCGTTCGTCGAAGGCCCAGGCAGCGTACGACTTCAGCCATGCGTCATTCCCTCAAGACAGCTGCAAGCATGAAAGCAACGCTCACTCTCGCATTCGCTCTTCTCGGCACGATCGCTGCCTCCCAATGCGACCACGACCCGGTGATCACCCCCGGCGAAGCGATCCTCTGTCCGGATGAGAGCATCATCCTCAGCACCCAGCCTGCCGATAGCTATCAATGGTACAAGGATGGCTCGCCCCTCTTCAATGCGAACCAGCAGACCTTGATGGTGAGCGCTGCCAGCGATGCCGGCTCGGTGTTCACGGTGCTCAGCACCTTGGATGAATGCGGCGAGCTCTCGCCCGGCGTTCTCGTCGATGGATGGGCGTTCCTGCCCCCGTACGTGATACATGAAGGCGATGAGCCCGCAAGCATCGGCACCAAGGGGGAGAGCTACTACTGCCCCGGAGCCTTCATCCAGCTCACGCTCGGCAGCGTCACGGAGAACATCCAGTGGACCTTCAATGGTGACCCCATCCCCGGCGCGAACGGAACCGTGCTTTACCCCACCGAGGCCGGCTTCTATAGCGCCAGCGGCGCACCGGCGGAGTGCCCGGATTTCATCATGAGCCTCGGCGTGGAGATCGGCATCTTCTACTTGGAGGAAGCCCCCCCCGTGATCTTCCAATTCGAGGAATCGATCTGCTTCTACCCCGTATCGACCGATTACCAGTGGTACCTCGATGGTGAGCCGTTTCAAGAGGATGCCTGCTTCATCCCCACGGAGGGCGGGGTGTACACCGTGGAAGCCACCTACGCCTGCGACCCGATCCTCTCAGAGCCTTTCGATCTGGTACTGGGCGTCACGGATGTAAGCAGGCCGCGATTGTCCGTTGCGCCCAACCCGGCGCAGGATGAGGTGCGCATCCGGAGCGCGGCTGCCTTGAGCGGGGCTTGGCGGATGGTCGATGCTGCTGGCCGTGAGGTTTTGCAAGGCCGATTCGCGAATAGCACCGATTGCGTTCTCGCGCTTGAAGGCCTGGAGCCCGGGGCCTACACCTTGTTCACGGGGAATGCGGTCCCACTGCGCTTGGTGGTGAATCGGTAAGTGCACCCATCGGTATAGCGAGGCGCATCCGTCAGGCCAGCCCGGTGGTCTGACGGATGGCAGCTTCATGTGGTCGCGTGGCGCTTAGCTTGCCGCGCCGCCACGCAGGACTCTCCCTGCGGAAAGGCATGAATGGGCCCCAAGCAGCGCATCAAGTTCATCCCGCAGGAGAAGACCGATTTCCACGCCACTGTGCGGGCTCGTGTCGAAGGGTATTTCAATGAGCAGGGCATCAGCCCTCACGCGAACGCCGCCATGGTGCTGAAGACCGTGGTGCTGCTCACCGTCTACCTCGGCGCATTCGTGGGGCTGGTGGTCGTGCAGCCCTCGCCAGGCGTGCAGATGGCCCTTTGGGCGCTCATGGGGTTCGGCCTCGCCGGCATCGGCATGAGCGTGATGCACGATGCCAACCACGGCGCCTATTCCGCCAACGAGCGTGTGAACTGGTGGCTGGGCCACACCCTGAACCTGCTCGGCGGAAGCACGCACAACTGGAAGCTGCAGCACAACATCCTGCACCACACCTACACCAACATCACGCACGTCGATGACGATATCCAGGACCGTCTCGTGCTGAAGTTCTCGCCGCACACCGGCCGCAAATGGTACCACCGTTTCCAGTGGCTCTATGCCACCTTGTTCTATGGCCTGCTCACCCTGTACTGGGTGCTCGCCAAGGATATCATCCAGTTCAATCAGTACGACGCACGCGGCGTGATGCCCGGCAGCGCGCGCTCCAAGCGCATCGCCCTGCTGCGCATCGTCGCCCTCAAGGTCGTTTACTTCCTGGCGGTGGTCGGCCTGCCCATCGCCCTTGGCCTGCCCTGGCTGTTTGTCTTACTGGGTTTCCTGCTCATGCACTTCATCGCAGGCGCCATTCTCACGCTGGTATTCCAGTTGGCGCATACGGTTGAGGGCACCGATCACCCATTGCCGGACGAGCGTGGCGTGATCGCCGACGATTGGGCCGCGCACCAGATGCGCACCACGGTGAACTTCAGCCCCGGCAATCCCATCATCGGCTGGTACGTGGGCGGCCTCAATTACCAGGTGGAGCACCACCTCTTCCCGCGCGTGTCACATGTGCATTATCCGGCCATCGCGCCCATCGTGGAACGCACCGCACGTGAGTTCGGACTGCCCTACAACGTGAACCCGACCTTGTTGAGCGCGCTGCGCTCGCACTTCTCGCTCATGCGCCGGATCGGGCTGCCTAGCCTGAATGAGGCGATCGGGTAGTTGCCCCTATTGCGCCATCACCACCTTCAGGTCCTTCACCTGCAGCATCATGCCGTACTCGTTGCGAAGGCCATTCTCCGGGCCGGTTCGGCTCATGCGATAGCCGGCATGCAGCGGTTGCTCGCTCACGGGGGCCTCGGCATCGATGCGCCCGTGGAGCATCAGCGCGCGCGCGAAATGGAAGGTGACATCGAAGCCGAGCATGGCGTACTCATCGACATCGTGCTGAAAGCGCTCGCGGAAGCGCGCGATGAAGCGCTGGGTCCCGGGGTCCGTAGCGTCGAAATGGTTCGCTGCGGCGTAGGTGAATCCCAGCGCATCGAGGTCGGTGGCCGCGATGGGATCCATGCGGAGCCAGCTCTCCATGCCGACGAGGCGCACGCTGTGCTTGGCGGCCAATGCCTTCAGTTTCACGACCACGGTGGTCGCGAATTCCACGTCCTCACTGGGCACCACGATCACGTTGAGGCGCGCCGGGTCGAGCTTCGCGGCGAGTTCTCCGAGGTCGCGGCGGCCGGTGCGCATCACGAGCACGCTGTCGCGCAGGCGCCCGCTCTGGTTGGCGAGCGCTGAGTTGAGGGTGTTGATCATCGGCTCTTGGATCTCCTTGTCGCCGGTGATCTCAGGGCGCAGCACGATGAGGTTGTCGCGCGCGTGCTTGGCGGCGAGCCAGCGTGCGGCGTGGCGCACCAGGTCGGTGCGTGCGGGTACGGCCTTGCTCACGTTAGGGAAGCCCAGCACCACTTTATTGCTCTGCGGCACCGGGCACACGATGGGCAGGCGCGGGTGCGCGCGAGCCAACTGCTCAATGGCCGCGCGGTGGAAGGGGCCGATGCTCAGGTCGAGGTCGGCGATCGCAGGGTCCTTCAATGCGCTGCCCCATTGCCTCGCATCGTCGCCCACGTCGATGGGTCTCACTTCGGCGTTGAGTCCCAACGCGGCGAGCGAATCGAGGGCGATGAGCGCTCCTGCGTAGAACAGCGCCGCAATGCGCGAGGCTTCGTGGAAGCGCGGTCCGTTGGTCGCGGCGGCCGAGGCATCCAGCGCGCTATCGTTGCGTGCGGTGGAGAAGGGGAGCAGCAGGCCGATCCGGCGCAAAGCACTTGTGACCACTACGGAGGCAGGTGGTTTCGGTGGTTCCGGTGCGGGCCCCACTCGTGGAATGAGGATCGTGGAACCGGCTTTCAGTCCATCGGGCAGGCCGGTGTTCGCGGCCACGATCGCTTCGGGCCTTACGCCGTAACGCTGGCCCAGGCTGAAGAGCGTTTCGCCAGGCTGCACCACGTGATCGATGGTGTGCATGGGTTCCGCGCGCCGGAGGGCCGGATTGCCCGTGGACTGCACCGCCGGTGCCGGAACGATGATCACTGCGCCTTCGCGCAAACCGCCCACGGCCTCCGGGTTTCGTTCGAGCAGCACGTTGATGTCGGTGCCGTATCGCTTGGCGATCCCGAATAGCGTCTCTTTCTTCCCGACGGTGTGCCGGAGCTCGCCATCCTTCAGCAGCAGCGGCGCATTGCGCGCTTCCTTCCTGATCACTGCGGCTTGTGGGACCATCAGTTCCTGCCCGATGCCGATGCCGGCCTGCACCTCCGGATTCGCCTTGATCAGTTCATCCACGGGCACAGCGTACGAGCGCGCGATGGCGAATAGGGTCTGGCCTTGCTCCACCCGATGCACGGTGAATTTCTTCCCATCGATGATGCGCGTCTCTTGCGACCACGAAGCAAGCGGCAGCATGAGGCATGCAGCGAGCAGCAACCTGCAACGCGCGAAGGCCTTTTGCCCAGGGCCAGACCACAGCCCCTCAACTCGAGCGTTCATTCCCATTCAATGGTAGCGGGCGGCTTGCTGCTGATGTCGTACACCACTCGGTTCACGCCCTTCACGCGGTTGATGATCTGGTTCGATATCCGTGCCAGGAACTCGTAGGGCAGGTGGCACCAATCGGCGGTCATCCCGTCGGTGCTGCTTACCGCGCGCAGGGCCACGGCGTTCTCGTAGGTGCGCTCATCGCCCATCACGCCGACGCTTCGCACGGGAAGCAGGATAGCTCCCGCCTGCCACACTTGATCGTAGAGCCCCTCATCGCGCAGTCCTTGGATGAAGATGTGGTCGACCTCTTGCAGCAGCGCCACTTTCTCAGGCGTGATCTCACCCAGGATGCGTATTGCGAGGCCCGGGCCGGGGAAAGGATGGCGGCCGAGGATGTTGGGGTCGAGGCCCAGTTCGCGACCCACGCGGCGCACCTCGTCCTTGAATAGCAGGCGCAGCGGTTCCACCACTTGCAGCTTCATGCGGTCCGGCAAACCGCCCACATTGTGGTGGCTCTTGATGGTGACGCTGGGGCCGTTCACGCTCACGCTCTCGATCACATCAGGGTAGATGGTGCCCTGCCCCAGCCATTTCACATCCTGGATGCGGTGCGCCTCCCGGTCGAACACTTCAATGAAGGTGCGGCCGATGGCCTTCCGCTTCGCCTCGGGTTCCTCGAGGCCTTTCAATGCAGAGTAGAACTCGGACTTCGCATCCACACCGGTGATGTTGAGGCCGAGGTGCCGGTAACTCTCCAGGACGCGCGAGTATTCGTCCTTGCGCAGCAGGCCGTTGTCAACGAAGATGCATTGCAGCCGGTCTCCAATGGCGCGATCGAGCAGCAAGGCGGCCACGCTGCTGTCCACGCCACCGCTGAGTGCGAGCACCACCTGGTCATCGCCCAGCTGCTGCTGCAGGCTGGCCACGGTGTGCTCAACGAAGCCGTGGGGCGTCCAATCTCCGGTGCATCCGCAGATGCCGATCACGAAGTTGTGCAGCAGTTGCAGGCCATCGGTGCTGTGATAGACCTCCGGATGGAACTGCACCGCATAGGTGAGCAGGTCACGCAGCGCGTAGGCGGCAACGGGCACATCGGCCGTGCTGGCGATCACGTCCATGGCCTCGCTCGGCGCTGTGATGCTGTCGCCGTGGCTCATCCATACCTGCGTGCCGGCCTCGATGCCATCGAAAAGATGGTTGTCGGCGATGGTGCTCAGGTGCGCGCGGCCGTATTCGCGGATCCGGCTCTTCTCCACCGGCGCGCCCATGCGCTTGGCGATGAGCTGTGCGCCGTAGCACACCGCGAGGATGGGTTTTACGCCGATGATGCCCGTGAGGTCGGTGTCGGGCGCGTTCGTGTCATGCACGCTGCTGGGGCTACCGCTCAGGATCACGCCCTTCACGCTGGGCTCGTGGGCGAATTGCTGCGCCTTGCTGAAGGGGTGGATCTCGCAATAGACATTCAGCTCGCGAACCCGGCGGGCGATGAGCTGGGTGTACTGCGAGCCGTGGTCGAGGATGAGGATGGATTCGGGCAAGACGGAGCGCCGCGCAGATCAGGTAGCCAGCGGCGGGCGAAGGTAGCCAGCGCGCTCAGAGCGGTGGATCGAACCATGCCGCGCGTGGCGCATCTTTGGTGTCATGAACCGGGCACTTGCCATTGCGGCGATCACATGCATCGCCTTCCGTGCTTCGGGCCAGGCCAACTGCGCACAGACCACTGTCGGCCTCGTTCCCATCATGGACATGGGTTCCTCGTTCTACGATGGATACGATGGCGGCTTATATGGCGGCGGCAGCAATGCCATGCCGCAAGCGCATGCCGACGAGGGACTCGCGCTGGCGCTGGCCGTGGGGCCCTTGGACGCCACAGGCGCTCCCGACGCGGTGAGTGGCCGGATCGGTTGGCTATCCATCGGAATGTCGAACACCCAGCAGGAGACGGCCGCCTTCATCGCACTGGCGAACGGGCATCCTGCAGTGAATCCGGACATCACGTTCGTGAATGGCGGCGTCGGTGGGCAGACCGCGCAGGTGATCTCGGCGCCATGGCATCCGAATTACCAGAACTATTGGACCACCGTTGGCAGTCGCTTGCAGCAAGCAGGCATCTCGGCGCAGCAGGTGCAGGTGATCTGGCTGAAGCAGGCGAATCAGGCCAATGGCCAGCCTTTGCAGACCTACCGCGATAGCCTTTACGTCCAGACCAAGCGCATCGCGCATGAGATGCGCTCCCGATTCCCGAACGCGCGCCTGTGCTACGTGGCCAGCCGGGTTTATGGCGGTTATGCCGTCGGCGCGCTGAATCCCGAGCCATACGCCTACGATCAGGGCTTCATCATGCGCCAGGTGATCCTGGAGCAGATCAACGGGAGTCCTGAACTCGCGTTCGACGGACCCAACAGTGTTTCTCCCTGGCTTGCATGGGGCACCTACCTCTGGGCCGATGGCGCAACGCCGCGAAGCGATGGGCTCACGTGGGAATGCCCGGACGATTTCGAGCAGGATGGGGTCCATCCCTCAGCGGTCGGGGAACAGAAGGTCGCCGCGCTGCTCTTCGATTTCTTCAGCAACGAGGCCACCGCATGCCCATGGTTCCTGAGCAATTGCACAACGGGCTCACAAGAGCTGCGGTTGAACAGCATTCGCTGCTTCCCGAATCCAGCCATGGACAAGGTCGTGATTGATGGTTTCGATGGGCCGGGGGGCTACATCATTGTGCAGGATGGAGCAGGTCGTGCCTTGTGGACAGGGTCCGTGGATCAGGCACCGGCCGCCATTGACCTGAGCGGCTTGGCTGCGGGCCTTTATGTGATCCGAGTCCTTGATCGGAATGGTCGCCGCGTGGCCTCGAGCCGCTTGACGAGGGCCATGCGCTGATCAGCGCGCGTCGATCGACCGCTGGAACACCACCAGGTCGTTTGCGGGGATTCGCTCCAAACCGAGGAAGCGCATCTGGGTGATCAGCTGGCCCCGATGCTGCGTGCTGTGGTTGAAGCAATGCATGAGCATGCGCCACACCCGGCTTCGGTGCTCGTTCCCCTTCAGATCGCGGTAGGACCGCTCTTTCTCGAATTCAGCCTCATCCATGCCATGCACGAGATCATGCAGGCGCTCGCAATGCGGGATGAGCGTGGCGATGTCCGTGCCCGGTTCAGCAGGCCATCGCACCGGTGCGCCCAGCAAGCGATGGGTCCAAGCGCATTCGGCATCGCGGATGTGCAGCAGGGTCTTGCGCAGCGTAGGGAAGCTGCTTGGGGCGAGCGCATCGAGGATGCCCTCCGATTCCTCCGCTAATCGCTCGAAGAAGCGCGAATTGGCCCACCGATCGTAGGCCGCGTACTCATGCAAGAGGGTCTTCATGCTGGTGGCAGGTGGATAACAATGTTGAAATCGGACGAAGCGGCGCCCCGGATCGACGGGCGCAAGCTCTGGACCTTCGCGGGAACCAAGATCGGCATGATCTCAACACTGTTCGGAAGGAAGCGCATCACGGAGGAGAAGCTGGCGAACGTGTTCATCAATTCGGTGCTCGAGATGTGCGCCGATGGATTCCCGTTGGTGGTGGCGGAATTGAATGAGGCACCGGAATTCGAGGAGTCGCCCGGCCTTCGGGAGGATGATGACGCCCGTTTCCTGCTGATCGTGCTCACGGCCAACCTGATGGAGATGCATCGCGCGCTCGGACCCGGCACCGACAAGCGCATGCACGCATTGTCCATCTCGAAGTTCGCGCAGGCCACGGGCCAGGGCTGCACCGATGTGGAAGATGCGGTGCGCGCGCTGAGCGACCGCATGTCGCGCCTGAACGCGCCGAGCAAGAACTCCGTGTACGCCATGGGCAAGGCGGTCTTCCTCGAATACGATCTGTACCGTTTCCAGGACGAGTATTTTCGAGGCACGCGCTCGCCGAATCCCATCGTCCTCAAGCGCCTGAACGCCCTGTTCGGCTACTTCCTCTTCAGCTGGTCCGAAGTGCAGGAGCAGTACCGCATCGGGTAGTGGCGTCGGACGAAGGATCCGTTCACGGCTTACTTTCGATGGGCCGTGCGGAATCTGGCCGTTGCACTCGTCCTGTTGCCTCTGAGTACCAGCGGCCAGCTTGCCGTATGGGGCGAGGAGTTCGAGAATGCGTGCATGGGCGGCTGCTACGCATCGGCTTACATAGGTCCCAACGGCGCCTGGAGCATTACGAATACCGGAGCCAACGGAGCGTGCGCCAATCGCTGGTTCATCAGCTGCCGCGAGAACGGGCAGGCCGCCGGTGCGTGCGGAGCGGGTTGCGGAAACAACGAGACGCTGCATGTGGGCAACGACATCAGCTGCATATCGCCGAACGGCTGCTTCTTCTGCCCTTCGGGTGATTGCGGGGCCGCCTATGATGCCGGCTGCCCGCCGGCGCTCTGCGCCTTCTGCTGCTCGTGCAACTCCTCCCAGACCGATCAGCGCGCCGAGTCGCCGGTGATCGACCTCACGGGGCTCGCGGGCCTCACGCTCAGCTTCAAGTACATGGAGAACGGGCAGGGCGCCACGGACAATGCCACGCTCTGGTTCTACAACGGATCGGTCTGGACCCAGCTCATCGACCTTCCGAAGACACCCGTGTGCGGTAGCGGCCAAGGACAATGGACCAGCTACAGCATCGCCTTGCCCGCCAGCGCCGACAATAACCCGAACGTGCGCATCGGTTTCCGCTGGGTGAACAACAACGATGGCTCGGGCGCCGACCCCAGTTTCGCGGTGGATGACGTGCAGCTCACCATCCCCTTCAGCGCGCCGGGCACAGGGCTGATCGTGAACGAACTGAGCAATGGACCCAGCGGCGCGAAGGAGTACGTGGAGCTGATCGCCGTGGGGCCGCCCTGCTCCACGATCGATATCCGGGGCATCAAGGTCGATGACAATAACGGCGCGCTCTACAACGGATTCGGCGCCACGCTCGTGAATAGCGGCACCGCCGCTGGCCACCTGCGCTTCGCGAGCATCGGGCAATGGGCAGCCGTGCCCACCGGAAGCATCATCCTGCTCTACAACAACACCGACCCCAACGCCTCGCTGCCTCCCGATGATCCCAGCGATGCATCGCCTGCGGACAAGCGGTACATCCTGCCGGTGAGCCATGCGAGCATGCAGGGGTGCGGTTCATCGCCCAATCCGGCCAGCACATCGGGCTACTTCAACTGCGCCTGGGGCGCCGGCAATTGGAACTACATGAGCTTCCGCAACGAAGGCGATGCGGCGCAGACGCGCGATGCACAAGGCCGTTACTTCCACGGCATCAGCTATGGCACCAATGGGCAGAACATGAACAACGGAGGGCTCGACAACCTCCGCATCAGTGCCATGGACCACACCGGCCGCGTGCTCTTCTTCAACAGCGGCAACTACCGTGTCGCCGCCAACTTCACCAGCGCAGGCGTCGCGGGCGTCGAAACGCCGGGCGCACCGAATAATCCCGCCAACCTCGCCTTCATCGCCACCTTCGATTGCCCGTTGCCCATCGAGCTGCTCACCTTCACGGCGCAGGAGGAGGATCGCGTTGCGCGCCTGCGTTGGAGCACCGCCAACGAGCAGGGCAATGCGTGGTTCATCGTCGAGCGATCAACCGACGCGCAGCGCTTCATGCCGATCGCGCAGCTGCCCGGTGCAGGCGATTCGCACGAGCGGCGCGATTACATCTTCGATGATGCGCAGCCCTTGCCGGGGATCGGCTATTACCGCCTGCGCCAGGTCGATCTCGATGGAGGCGGCTCATTGAGCCAGGTGGTGGCGCTGAGTCGTTCGGCCATTCCTGGGCTGTGGGCGAGCCAAGGGGCGGATGGCCGCTTGCGCATCGGCGGCGGTGATGGAGCTGCGCGCCTTGAAATGAGTGATGCGCTTGGGCGGTTGCTGCTGCGGAAGGCGATTGATCAATGGCCGATTGAATTGGTGCCGCCTCAACGCGCTTTGGGCCTCGTGGTGATCACGGTCGATTCGGGATCCGGGCGATGGAGCACCCGCATGGTGCTTGACTGAACGCTATCGGGTGCTGGCACCGGTAGCGCGCGGTGCGGTGCGAGCGGCTTGCGCTCGTTCGGCAACCGCCCCATGCACCGCCTCTTGCACCTTGGTGCGGATGCCCAGTTCGACCAGCTTGTTGGTGGCGGCGCTGGGGTGCACGCGATTGCTGAGGAAGATGTACACCACCTTCTGCTCCGGATCGGCCCAGGCCATGGTGCCTGTGAAGCCGGTGTGCCCGAAGCTGGCGTAGCTCACGCACTCGCAGGTGGGGCCGCCCTTGCCATCGCGCACGGGCTTGTCCCAGCCCAGGCCGCGGCGGTTGCCGGTGCCGTTCGGCGCGCAGAACTGGCACTTGGTGAATTCGTTCACCACGCGATCGCTCAAGTAGCGCCTGCCTCCATAGGTTCCGCCGTTCGCGAGCATCTGCATCACCTTGGCCAGATCATTGGCGCAGCCGAAGAGGCCCGCATGGCCGGCCACCCCGCCCTTGATCGCCGCGCCGGGGTCATGCACATCGCCCCGGATCACGCGCTGGCGGAAGAGCTTGTCATCCTCCGTGGGAGCGATGCGCGCATGCGCGAAGCGTTCGTGCGGCCGGTAGGTGAGGGTGGTGGCGCCCAAGGGGCGGTAGAATTCCTCCTGCACATACCGGTCGAGCGCGATGCCCGTGATGCGCTCGATCATCTCCTGCAGCAGGTAGTAGCCCATGTCGCTGTACACGTATTCGCCCTTCTTCTCCAAGGGCGTGTCGAGCACCCAGTTCAGCAGGCTGTCGCGGTATTCATTGCGGATGAAGAGCCCTTCGGCCACGCGCACCCCATGCGTGGCGCTCGCCGTATCGCTCGCCACGCCCGGCTTGAGCCTCCCGTCCTTCATGAGCTTGTTCTGGAAGGGCACGAAGGGCTTGAGGCCCGCTTGGTGCGTGAGGATATCGCGCAGCTTCATGCGCGCATGCGCCGGGTGCTCACCCTCCATCTCCGTGAGGTAGTGCCCAACGGACTGGTCCAGGTCAACGCGTCCTTCATCCACGAGCTTCATGAGCGCGAGCGTGGTGCTCGCCACCTTGGTGATGCTCGCCAGGTCGTAGAGGTCGTCGGTGCGCACCCGCTGCAGGCCGTCATAGCTGAGGTGCCCATAGGCCTTGTTCCAGATCACCTCACCCTCAACGGCAACGAGCACCTGCGCGCCGGGATAGGCTTTGGCCGCGATGCCCTCCTGCACGATGCGGTCGATCGCGGCGAGGTCGGTTGTGCGCACGCCCATTGCCTCGGGCGGTGCGTAGCCCATCCGGCCTATCGGTGAAAGGGTGCGGCCATCGCCGCACTGGTAGAACGAACTGGCCGTTACCGGCAGCCTGCCATCGGCTCCGATCGCGCCGAAGATGGCCTGCGCCGCGAGGTCCTGGGTGTCGTCGTTCTCTTCGTAGGCCACCACGATGCTGGCGAGGTGGTGCGCGCCATACGCCCGCGTGAGGCGGTACGGATTGGCGAAGAGCGTGAGCACGGTGGGTTTGCGCGACGCGATCTCGCGCACGATATCCATGGCGGTTTCAGGAACTCCGAAGTCGCTCTTCACGCGCCACGAGGTGCGGTGGATGCTCACGATCACGCGGTCACAGCCTTCGAGCGATCGCAGCAGGGCCATCAGGCTGTCCTTCTTCAGGGCCTTGTCGCAGCGCAGGAGCTTCACATCGGCGTAGCGCGAGAGCGATTGCTGGAAGGCGTTGTTCAGCGTATCGCCGATCACCAACGAAGCGATGCGGCCCTTGTGCAGGTCGCGCAAGGGGAGCAGTTCCTTGTGGTCGGCCAGCACGGTGATGGCGCCTGCGTACAGCTTTCGGCGCAGCGCTACGGCCTGCTCGGTGTTCAGGTCCTCCGCGATCCCCTCGGCCTTCACGTGCTCAACATGATCAAGCCTGGCCCATTGCTTGGCGCGGAGCAGCTTCAAGCATTTGTGGTCGATCACCAACGGGTCGAGTTCCTTGTCATCAACGGCTTTGCGTATCCGTGCCATGGCCTTGACCGGATCCTGAGGGAAGAGCAGCACATCGTTGCCGGCGAGCAATGCGCGCAGCTCGATCTCGCCGGGCTTGTCGGCATTGGCCACGCCCTTCATGTTGAGCGCGTCGGTGAACACCAGGCCCTGGAAGCCGAGCTCGCGCGACAGCAGATCGCTCACGATAGGGCGGCTCAAGGTGCTGGGCAGGCCCTTGCTGCTGTCCAGCGCAGGAACCTCGAGGTGCGCCACCATCATGGCGCTGAGTCCTTCTTCCACCAGGCGCTGGAACGGGTAGAGCTCCAACGAATCGAGGCGCATGCGGCTGTGCGCGATCATCGGAAGCGTCAGATGGCTGTCGCTATCCACGTCACCATGGCCCGGGAAGTGCTTGGCCGTGGCGATCACGCCGCCTTGCTGCAAGCCGCGCATGTAGGCGATGCCCTTGCGCGCCACGTTCTCCCGGTCCTCACCGAAGCTGCGGTCGTTGATCACGGGGTTCGCCGGGTTGTTGTTCACATCGACCACTGGACTGAAGCTCACGTGCACCCCGAGCCTGCGCATCTGCCGCGCGATCTCCTCGCCCATCTCGGTGATCGGTGCCTCATCCTGCACCGCGCCAAGCGCCATCTGGTGCGGGAACTTCATGGTGCTGTCCAGGCGCATGCCCAGGCCCCATTCGAGGTCCATGCCGATGAGGATCGGCGTCTTCGCAGCGGATTGGTAGCGGTTGGTGAGCTTCGCCTGACGTGCGGGACCGCCCTGGAAGAAGATGAGCCCGCCGATGTTGCGCTCCCGGATCAGCGCCTCGATCTCTGCTTCATGCTTCGCGTCCTTGTTGCTGTACGCGGCCACCATCATCAGCTGCGCGATGCGCTCGTCGAGGCTCAGGGTGCTCAGCACGCTGTCGGCCCACAGGGGCGATTGCGTCAGGAAGGGCGGCTGCCCGGACCGTCGCGGAAGGCCATCTGGACGGGCCGGCTGCGGACGCGCGCTGCTGAGGCTCACCAAGGATGCAGCGGCGACGGTGAATAGGATGAAGGTGCGTCTCATGCGTTCTGCGCGAAGCTACCGGGGTGCGTTGCGGGCCTCCGGGCAGCTACCGCGCCACTTTTGAACACGCGCCATGTGGCGGTGATATTGCGTTGCGATGATCGCCGCGAACGCCGCGTGGCAGCTGCCCGGAATCGCGAAGGGCCCCTTCCGGAGCCCCACGCTTGGTCTTGGTTCAAGGGTATGGTCAGTGCAGGCTCAGCTTCTTCTCGAGGTCCTCGAGGTATCCGCGGAACTGCTTGTCGGTCTCGGAGAGGTTGTTCACGGTGCGGCACGCATGCAGCACGGTCGCATGATCCTTGCCGCCGCAGTGCGCGCCGATGTTGGCCAGCGAGCTCTTGGTCATCTTCTTCGCGAAGTACATGGCGATCTGGCGGGCCTGCACCACCTCGCGCTTCCGGGTCTTGCTCTTGAGCAGTTCGATCGGCAGGTCGAAGTAGTCGCACACCACCTTCTGGATGTAGTCGATGCTCACCTCACGCGCCGTGTTCTTCACGAACTTATCGATCATCTGCTTCGCGAGATCGAGCGTCACGGCCTTCTTGTTCAACGAGCTCTGCGCGATCAGGCTGATCATGGCGCCCTCCAGTTCGCGGATATTGGTGGTGATGCTATAGGCGAGGTATTCCACCACTTCCTTGGGCAGGTCGATGCCCTCGGCGTACATCTTCTTCTCCAGGATGGCGATGCGCGTCTCGAGGCCCGGTGCCTGAAGGTCGGCGCTGAGGCCCCACTTGAAGCGCGAGAGCAGGCGTTGCTCCATGCCCGCCATCTCTACTGGTGCCTTGTCGCTGGTGATCACCAGTTGCTTGCCGCTCTGGTGGAGCGCGTTGAACACATGGAAGAACACGTCCTGCGTCTTCTCCTTGCCGGCGAGGAACTGCACATCGTCGATGATGAGCACGTCCATCATCTGGTAGAACTGCGTGAAGTCGCCCACGGTATTGTTCTTCACCGCCTCGATGAACTGGTGGGTGAACTTCTCGGCCGGCACGTACAGGATGGTCTTGTCCGGATGGTGCTTCTTGATCTCGATGCCGATGGCATGTGCGAGGTGCGTCTTGCCAAGGCCCACTCCGCCATAGATCAGCAATGGGTTGAATGCGGTGCCGCCGGGCTTCTGGGCCACGGCATAGCCTGCGCTGCGCGCCAGCCGGTTGCAATCGCCCTCGATGAAATTGTCGAAGGAGTAATTGGCGTTGAGATGGCTCTCGACCTTGATCTTGCGGAGGCCGGGGATCACGAACGGGTTCTTGATCGGGCTGTTGGCCACATCGATCGGCAAGGCCACCGAAGGATTCTTGGTCTCGCGAGCATTGCTCGTCGGCATCTTCACCGTGTACGGATGGGCGCTTTGGAATCCGTTCTCCATGATGATGGAGTATTCCAAACGGCCATCGGCACCGAGTTCCTTGCGGATGATCTTCTTGAGCAGACCGATGTAATGCTCCTCCAGCCATTCATAGAAGAACTGCGAAGGCACTTGGATGGTCAGGACATTGTCCGAGAGCTTCATGGCCTTGATCGGTTCGAACCAGGTCTTGAAGCTCTGCGGGTTCACGTTGTCCCTGATCACCGCCAGGCACCGTTCCCAGGTCTTCTCGGGATCCTTCTTCATGGATGGGTCGTCGGATGTTTAGGCGTTGATGGAATCGAAACGGGCTTCTTCGCGATGGTGATCGGTGATGGTCAGTGCATCGCGCTAAGGGGGGCAAATATGTACCGAAGAAAGTGAAAAAAAAACGCGGGCTTCATGTTGCGGCGATGGAAATTTCTCCTTGTCGCGTGATCCGCTTTCGCGTATAGTCCCACCTCGGGAAGCCTGCGCCACGAAGCTGAGAAGAACCGCATCCGCATCGCGCACTCCATCGATCACGTCCGCCGCCATGTGGTGAAGGTAGTTCGCATCCCGTGCCATGCGCAACATCGGCGGATCGCATGGCGGTCGGCTAAACTTGCGGCATGTACAGCCACGAGACTCGTATGCGCGTGCGCTACGCCGAGACCGATCAGATGGGACAGATGTATCATGGCCGCTATGCCGAGCTGTTCGAAGTGGGACGTGTGGAGGCCTTGCGCAGCATCGGGTTCCCATACAAGGCGATCGAGGAAAGCGGCGTGCTGCTGCCGGTCCGTGACCTGAGCATCCGTTACCACCGGCCCGTGCGCTACGATGATGAGGTGATCGTGCGCACCACGATCGCCGCTTTGCCCCAAGTGCGCATCCTGTTCCGCTATGAGCTCCGCGATGCGGATGGCGCGCTGCTCACGGAGGGGGAGACCACCTTGGTCTTCCTTGACAACGCGACCAAGCGGCCATGCCAGGCGCCGCAGGCGATCTTGGAGGCGCTGCGGCCTTTCTTCGATTGACTGCGCTCATGCGAGCAGGATCAGCCCCATGGCGATCACGGCGAGCGCGATCCCGCCTGCTTGCACGCGGCGAAGGCGGTCGCCGAAGAGCGCAAGGCCGATCACCGTGCTGATCAGGATCACGCCGATGTTGAGCAGTGGGAATACGCTGCTTGAGGCCAGTCCGCTGCGCGCCAGCGTGGTCACCAGGAAATACAGGCTCGCGTAGTTCATGCTGCCCAGCACGATCCCGCCGATGAGCGCCTTCGGCTGGAGCACCGTGCGCAGCTCGCCGCGCATGGCCAAGGCGCCGAACCCGATCGCGCCGGCCACCGCGAATACCAGTGTCGGGAACAACGGCTCCGTCATGGGGGTGAGCAGATCGCGCTGGACCTTGTTGATGGTGATGTCGATCGCGGCATTGCCTACGAAGAGCAAGGCCGGCATGAGCCATGCGCCCCGTGCGCCGGGAGCGCCACGCGCATACGAGGCCAGCGGCACGGCCACCAGAGCGAGCCCGATCCCGATCCACCCGATCGTTGAGGGGCGCTCGCCCAGGAACAGCACGGCGAATAGCACAGTGAGCACCAGGCTCATCTTGCTCGCCACCGAGGTTGCGGCCACCCCGGCGCGCTGCGAGCTCAACGCGGTGAGGTAGAAGAGCGCGATGAAGAGCACGCCGAGGAGGAGCGCGGGCATCAGGAGGGCGGTTGGCATCTCTATGCGCCACGGCCTGGTCACCGCGATGCCCCAAGCGCAAGCCGTGGCGTAGTTGATCGCGATCGCGGGCAGCAGCGGCACCTCGCGCTTGCCGAATACCTTGAAGCAGATCAGCAAGAGCGCCATCCAGAGCGCGGTGATCGCTACCAAAGCCATGCTGCATCCGGCACTGCGCGCCGGTCCCTGTTGATGAGGAGGTCGATGCGGTCGGTGCCGTGCTCGATCGATCGCACAGCAGCTGCGGGCGGCTCCGGCGCGGCTGTCCCATGCCCGAGCACGATGTCTCCCGTGATCACCCGCGCCTCGTCCCAAAGCCCGCGGCGCATGAAGTGCCCAAGGAGCTCAGCGCCTCCTTCAATCAGCACCGAACGCACGGCGCGCGCATGCAGCTCGCCGAGCATGCGGTCGATCGGGTCCTCGTGATCCTGCACAACGACCTGCTCCGCTGCGATGCCCGCACGCTCCTTCGCGGTGAACAGCAAGGTGCTGTTCGTGCCTTCGAAGACATTCGACCCCAACGGTGCGGCCCCGCAGCGGTCGAGCACCACGCGCAACGGCTGGCGGCCATCCACATGCCGCACGTCGAGGCGGGGATCATCGTTCACCACGGTTCGGCTGCCTACGAGGATCGCTTGCTCCTCGCTCCGCCATCGGTGCACCAGCGCATCGGTTTCCGGCGATGAGATCCTCTGCGAGCCGCGCTGCATGCGTGGTGAACGGTCGATGAAGCCATCACGGCTCTGCGCCCACTTCAGGATGACATATGGCCGCGCTTCGATGATGGAGGTGATGAAGCGCCTGTTCATCCAGCGGGCCTCATCGGCAAGGACGCCCTCGGTCACCTCGGTACCGGCAGCGATCAACCGTGCGATGCCCTTCCCATTCACTTCCGCGAATGGGTCACGATGCGCGATCACCACGCGCCTCACTCCGCGGGCGATCAGCAGATCGGCGCAGGGCGGCGTGCGGCCTTGGTGCGCGCAAGGCTCGAGGTTCAAATGCATCACCGCGTCGCCCGGCACATCCATGCTGTTGATTGAATCAAGGCAGGCCCGTTCAGCGTGCGCTGTTCCCGGCGTTCGGTGCCATCCTTCAGCGAGCACCCGGCCTTCATGCACCAGCACGGCGCCCACCATCGGGTTGGGCGCTGCACTGCCCGCCCCCAGCCGCGCCAGTTGCAGGCAGCGGCGCATCCAATGCTCGTGCGTTCCCATCAAGGCGGCGCAAAGGTGGATGATCCGTTCCGTGGCCCTGCCGCCCCGCTACTTTTGGCGCCATGGGCGTCCGCAGCAGCAGCAACCGCGTGGGTTCCGTGCTCGATCAGTACCGGGAGCAGCTCGCGCCGCTCTATGATGCGGGTGAGGTGAGGGCCATCGCGCGCGCCGTGTTCCATGAGAAGCTCGGTTGGGATGCTGCTCAACTCGAATTGCGCAAGTTCGAATCGCTGCACGAGTCTGACCTGCTGAAGGTGTACCTGCCGCTCAAGCGACTGCGCGCTGGTGAGCCCCTGCAGCACATCCTGGGCAAGGTCCGCTTCCACGGACTCGATATCGCGGTGACGCCGGATGTGCTCATCCCGCGACCTGAGACGGAAGAGCTCGTTGAGCTCATCACGCAGGATGATTACGTGCCTGCTGCTGTGGCGGATATCGGCACCGGGAGCGGATGCATCGCTTTGGCGCTCAAGCAGGCGTTCACCAAGGCGAAGGTCTTCGGCATCGACCTCAACGAGGCTGCGCTCCAGATCGCACGTGCCAATGGCCGCGCAACGGGCCTGGAGGTGGAGTGGCGCCAAGCGGATGCCTTGCACCGCGCCTTCGGACTGCCCGCCTCGGTTGACCTTGTGGTCAGCAATCCGCCGTACATCCCGGTTGAAGAAGCCGATTCCCTCCTCTCGCGCGTGCGCGCGCGCGAGCCTTATACAGCCTTGTTCGCTCCGGAGGGTGACGCACTGGCCTTCTACCGAGCCATCGGGAAAGCGGCCCTGCGGGTTCTGCCAGCCGGTGGCCGCCTGTGGTTCGAGGCCCATTACAGGCACGCTGCTGAAGCGGCTGCCCTGCTGCGCGAAGCCGGATTCAAGCAGGTTGACCTGCTGCGCGACATGAGCGGCAACCATCGCTTCATCCGGTGCCTGGCATGAGGGCCGCGATGCTCATCCATCTGCTGTTCGTGGTGCTCAGCGCGTGCGCGCAGCAAGAGGCCAAGGTGCGGACCAAGGCCGCCTTCCGCGTGATCTTCAACTTCGATTACCGAAACACCACGGTGAACGCGGAGCGTGTGCGATTCTATGGCTTGCGCCTCGGTGCGCAGCGCGGCAGGGATATCCTGGCCATCGGCTTCTATGGCCTTGGTGACGATTACATCCAGCCCGCCGTGCCCGTCGAAGGCGTCGGCATCCGGGAGCACCATACCGACTTCGATTTCGTCGCGCTCAGCTATGAGCGGCTGCTGATCGATACGCGCAGGTGGCAGGTGGGCGTGCCGGTTGCGATCGGCCTGGGGACGTATCGCCGATCCTACCTCAACGAGAAGGGCCTTCTTGTGCCTTATGCCGTGAATGAGCTCGTGCCCATCGAGGCCACGCTGCACGCTGATTACAGCATCTTCCGCTGGTTGTTCATCGGCGCGGGAGCGGGCTACCGGCATGTGCTCGCGGCCGACCGAGCGGCAACGGTCACATTGAGCGATTGGACATGGTACGGCAAGGTCGGCCTACGTTTGGGCGTCCTGGTCAAGGGCATCTTCAACGGAAAGGAGAAAGACGATGGACCGAGCAAGCGCTGAACGACGCATCGCCGAATTGAGCACCGAGCTCGAGCGGCACAACCACCTTTACTACGTGCTCGCCGCACCGGTCATCAGCGACCTCGAGTTCGATCGCAAGCTCAAGGAGCTGGAGGCGCTGGAGTCCGGGTTCCCCGACCTCGCATCGCCCAACAGTCCCACCCAGCGCGTGGGCGGCGGCATTACCAAGGGCTTCCCCACGGTGCCGCATCGCTATCCCATGCTCTCGCTCGGCAACACCTACTCGCGCGAGGAAGTCGAGGAGTTCGTGGCCCGCGTGGAGAAGGCCATTGGACCTACGCGCTTCAGCATGGAGCTGAAGTACGATGGCGTCGCCATCAGCCTCAGCTACACGAACGGCGAGCTCGTGCGCGGCGTTACGCGCGGCGATGGTGAGAAGGGGGAGGACATCACCCCCAACGTGCGCACCATCCGCAGCATCCCCTTGCGCTTGCAGGGCGAGGATTGGCCCGATGAGCTCGAGGCGCGCGGCGAAGTGATCTTCACCAAGCACCAATTCGATAAGCTGAACGCGCTGCGTGAACAGGAAGGGGAGGAGCTGTATGCCAATCCGCGCAACACCGCAGCCGGCACGCTCAAGCAGCAGGATCCGAAAGAGGTGGCCAAGCGCGGCCTCGATAGCTTCATCTACAGCCTGCAAGGCGATGCGCTCCCGACGCGCAGCCACTTCGACAACCTGATGCGCGCGCAGGAATGGGGCTTCAAGACACCCGATCCGAAGCGGCGATTCATCGGGCGCGCGACCGATGCGGCGGGCATCATGGCCTTCATCGATCATTGGGGCCAGCACCGCAACGAGCTGGAGATGATCATCGATGGCGTGGTCGTGAAGGTGGACGACCTCGACGTGCAGGATGAGTTGGGCCTCACCGCCAAGAGCCCGCGTTGGGCCATGGCGTACAAGTACGCGCCCGAACAGGCCGTCACGAAGCTGCTCGGCGTCACCTTCCAGGTGGGCCGAACAGGGGCGGTGACACCGGTGGCTGAACTGGAGCCCGTGCAGCTCGCGGGCACCACGGTCAAGCGCGCATCGCTCTTCAACGCCGACCAGCTCGAGCGGCTCGACTTGCACCAAGGCGACGAGGTGCGCGTCGAGAAGGCCGGCGAGATCATCCCGCAAGTGGTGGGGGTGGAACTGGCGAGGCGCGAGGCTGGCGCGCAGCGCGTGGGCTTCCCGCACGAATGCCCGGAATGCGGCACTGCCCTCATCCGCCTTGATGGCGAAGCGCAGCACTATTGCCCCAATGAGCATGGCTGCCCGCCGCAGATCACCCGCCGCATCGAGCACTTCGTGTCGCGGCGCGCCATGGACATCGACGGCCTTGGTGCGGAAACCGTGCAGGAATTCCATGGGGCAGGACTCATCGCGAACGTCGCCGACCTGTATGAACTCACAGCTGATCGGATCCTGGCGTTGGGCAAGGGCTGGAAGGAGAAGAGCGCGGAGAAAGTGATCGCGGGCCTGGAGAAGAGCAAGCAGGTCCCCTTCGAACGCGTGCTCTTCGCGCTCGGGATCAGGCATGTGGGCGAGACCGTTGCGAAGAAGATCGCGCGCGGCGCCACAAGCATGGAACGGCTGAAGGCGATGGGCAAGGACGAGCTCCTGGGCATCGAGGAGGTCGGGGAGGTGATCGCTGAGAGCATCATCGATTTCTTCGCGGTTCCGGGGAATCAGCGCATCGTGGAAAGGCTCGCCCGGCATGGGGTGCGCATGGAACAGGACGCCACGGAAGGCCCGGCGAGCGACAAGCTGAAAGGGCTCTCCATCGTGGTGTCGGGCGTTTTCCGCAACTTCAGCCGCGATGGCATCAAGGAGGCCATCGAGCGCAACGGGGGCAAGGTGTCCGGTTCCATCAGCAGCAAGACCAGCTACGTGGTGGCCGGCGAGGGCATGGGGCCGGCCAAGCGCGCGAAGGCGGATGAATTGAAGGTGCCGGTGATCGATGAAGACGAACTCACGCGGATGATCGAAGGATGAAGCTGCTCGACCGCATTAAGGAATGGATGGGCATCCGCAGATTGCTGCGCGACCTGCCGCAGGACCGCAAGCCGATCGCACGGAGCATAGCCCTGGCACGGAAGGTGGCCATCGTGTACGTGGTGGAGGACGAGGCCGCGCACAACCACGTGCGCAACTATGTGAAGCGCCTGAAGGAAGAACTCGGGCTCAGCAACATCATGGCGCTCGGCTACTCCGACCAGAAGGTGATGCCGCATTACCTGCACAGCAAGCTCAACTTCGAGGCCATCTGCCAGAAGGACCTCAACTGGTACCGCATCCCGCAGGGCAACACCGTGCAGAACTTCATGGCCGAGGAGTACGAGATCATCATCGACCTCACCTTGGAGGACCGCCTGCCCGTCCAATACATCCTGGCCAAGAGCCGGGCGCGCTTCAAAGTGGGCCGTTGGAGCGAGAGCAATAAGAAAATCCTCGATATGATGATCGACATGGCCGGCTCGCGCAGCCTGCCGCAGCTCATCCAGCAAGTGCATCATTACCTGCTCATGGTGAACAGCAAGCCGGAGCCCTCACTGAACTGAATGCGCCGATCGGCGAACTGAACATGGACGAACGATTCAAGGGCCTGGGCGTCGCGATGGTGACGCCCTTCCGCGACAACGGGCAGATCGATTACGCCGGGCTGGAGAAGCTCATTGAGCACCAGATCGCCGGGGGCGTGGACTACGTGGTATCCATGGGCACCACGGGAGAGAGCGTCGCGCTCACCAAGGCCGAGAAGAAGCAGCTGCTCGCCGAGACCATCGGCTTCGTGCGCAACCGCGTGCCCGTCGTGCTGGGCGTGGGCGGCAACAACACCGCTGAGGTCGTGGAGGCGCTGGGAGCCTTCGAGATGGATGGCGTGGATGCCATCCTCAGCGTAAGCCCGTACTACAACAAGCCCACGCAGGAGGGCATCTACCAGCACTACAAGGCCATCGCGCAAGTGGCGCTGCGGCCGATCATCCTCTACAACGTGCCCGGCCGCACCGGCAGCAACATCACCGCCGAGACCACCATCAGGCTCGCCAAGGGCTTCGCCAACATCATCGCCATCAAGGAGGCCAGCGCCAACCTCGACCAGATGGGCCGCATCCTCAAGCACAAGCCCAAGGATTTCATGCTCATCAGCGGCGATGATGCGCTCACGCTTCCCATCATCGCCATGGGCGGGGTGGGCGTGATCAGCGTGGTGGGCAATGCGATGCCGCAGGAGTTCAGCCGATTGGTGAGCGCCGCGCTAAAGGGCGATCTGGCGTCCGCTCGCCGCGAGCACCTGCGCCTCATCGAGGTCATCGATCTGCTCTTCGCCGAAGGGAACCCCGGCGGCATCAAGTACGTGCTCAAAGAGCTTGGCATCTGCGGCGACACCATGCGCCTGCCGCTGGTGAACATCAGTGAGGCCACCGAGAAGAAGCTCTATCGCGCGCTGGCCGATGCTGAGGTGGTGAAGTTGTGAGGGAGTTCGATGGCGTGAGTTGCGCCATGCCGTGGCGAATTTCCACCGGCCATTCGGCGGCGCCTTCCTCTATTTTCGACCGCCCCATGGACTTCCTCGCCCTCGACTTCGAGACCGCCACCACCGCCGCCGACAGCCCCTGCGAGCTGGGCATCGCGATCGTGCGCGGCGGCGTGGTGCGCGAGGTGCGCAACTGGCTCATCAAGCCGCCGCAATGGCCGCACTTCAGCCCATGGAACGTGGCCGTGCATGGCATCCGCCCCGATGATGTGGCCGACGCGCCTCGGTGGGAGGAGATCTGGGAAGAGGTGCATGCGCTGCTGCTCGGCGCGACGGTGGTGGCGCACAACGCGGCCTTCGATATGAATGTCCTGAAGGCCACGCTCGCATCGAAGCGCATCGTGCATCCGAGCTTCCGCTACTTCTGCAGCGTGAGCATGGCGCGCCGGGTGTGGCCGGGCCATGGCTCCTACGGGCTCAGCGCGATGTGCGCGCACCATCGAATCCCGCTCAAGCACCACCGTGCAGGCAACGATGCCGAGGCCACGGCCGAGCTGGTGCTGCGCGCGCTCCGCGATGGAGATACGCTCGATACCTTCATCCGTCGCTCGCGCATCAATCTCGGCGCTTTCTTCCCAGGCGGGCACCGGACCCCAGGCGGCAGGGTCACGGCCGCCGCGCAGTAGGTGACGCGCTTTTACCTTCACCGCATGGACCTCGACAGCCTGCACCGCATCGGCCGCATCGGCAAGGCATGGGGCCATCAGGGCGAGCTCACCCTGCATCTCGACGACATCGACCTCGACGACCTCGTTCATGCCGGTTCCTTCTTCGTGGACATTGAGGGGCAGAAGGTGCCCTTTGCCTTCAGCCGCCTGCATGAGGTAGGGAGCGAGACCCTCGTGAAGTTCGACGACTTCAATGACCCGCAGAGCGCGCAGATCATCGTGGGGCGCGACCTCTACGCGCCGCCCGGCCTCCTCGCCGATGGCAGCGACGAGAGCTGGGACCCCGAGGAGTTCATCGATATGCTCGTGCGCGACGAGGAGCATGGCGAGCTGGGCATCGTCACAGCCATCGAAGGCACGGAGAAGAACCCCGTGCTCGTGGTGCTGCACGGCGAGGAGGAGGTCCTCATCCCGGTCACGGACGAGATGATTCTAGGCGTGGATCCGGAAGAGAACGTGCTGCTGGTGCGCACGCCGCCGGGACTGATCGAGCTGAACAAGGGCTGAGCACGGAAAGCGGGCGGCTGGCAGCACGTGCTGCCTACTAGCGGTGGTCTTCGCTGTTGAACGCTGATGCGCGGCTCTGCGCGCAATAGCGTTCAACAGATCATATCCGCAATGCGGATATTTCCAGAATTGTATGGAGGCTCTTATTGCGCATATCGTTCCATCTGGGCAGGTATTCCGCAATAGGGCATTCACAGGTCCAGGTCATCGAGCGGGCTGCGGATCTTGCCAAGGGCTTTGGTGCTTACGTGGGTGTAGATCTCCGTGGTCTTGCTGGAGCTGTGCCCCAATTGGGCTTGAATGTAGCGCAGGTCGGTTTCCTTTTCCAGCACGGCAGGCATGATCATTCACGTTGGTTTGCGTTATTTGATGTGCCCCCAAGGATCATTTCCATCACCTTGGTGCCCTCCTCGCGGCCAAAGCGTTTCCCTTCCTGGACACCGTGCAGGTAATGGATGCCCGCATGGAATCGGCTCATGGCCACTTCATCAGCGGCGGCTTGAAAGCCGGGATAATGGCGTATGCCCATGCCGAAGATGAACTCCGTGCTGTCCGTGAATGAGGTTTCAGCACCGAACAACGTCTCCAGCACCGTGGCCGCTGAACTTGAAACCACGGCATGCCCGCTGGGGAACTCCGGGAAGGGCGGTGTCTGGATCAACGACATCCATTCAGGCTCGATGTACTCCTGGATATAGGTGATGGGCCGCACAAGGTCGGTGTCGAATTTCACGGTCCAGCAGCCGATCAAACCGTCGTACATGGCGATCGCAGCCAGCGTGTACGCTTCGGTCGTGCGGTGAACATCCAGTTCGATGGACCGGGTGTATCCACTGATGATGTTGAGCCAGTGTCCCGGGGGTGAGATCTTGTGTTCCATGGTGACCAGGTGCCCGCGATGGTCAGATGCATTCGGGTTGTCATCCCAATAGAGCGCGATGGCCTTGATCGTATCGTGGATGACCTTGGAATTCGCATGGACCTCAAGGACCATGCGGTGGAAATCCGAATTGCGGCCAGGCAGGTAGGGTGGTGGGGGAATGAGCGATTCGGTGCTGGCAGCATCCAGCAGGATCGGCCGCATGTGCCGCCAATTGGGTTCAAGGGCAGGGGTATGGTCCGGTGGCGTTTCCACCCAATGCCCGGGCAGCTTGGTGCTCGTATGGCGATCCATGGTGCGAACGCGCGAATAGTTGTCTCCATCGATCCAGATGCCCATGTGCGCGGCAGTTGCTTCGGCACAGCGGATGGATGCATCGATCGTTCGTTGTGCCATGCCGGATCGTTGTGCCTTATCCAGGAACTCCACGCCTAGCCGGTCCATTTCCTGTTCGGAGAAGACCATCTTTCGTCCGATGCGGCAGAATGCGAGCAAGGCAGTCAATTCCGGATGCGCATCGCTGGTATCCATGGTCGCCGGTGCGGTCCATCCGTTCAGTGCACCTTCGAGAGGTGGCAGGCTGTCCGGCGCGAAAAGGCGAAGAGTCAGGTAATGGGCCAGGTGCGGGTACACATACACCCGGGAGGCCACAGGCGGGCTGAAGGCATCCATCATGGTGACTTCCAGCAACCGGCGGTTTGCCCTTCGAAGGTCTTCCGCACTGAACGGATCGCCCATTGTTCTTCCGGGTTGGTTGCAATCCACCAGAACGAACACCAGTGAAAGGGCCGAACAGAAGGTTTGAAGTGCCGATCGGCAGGTGGTCATGGCTATTGCTGCTTACTGGAACGCGTCATGGAGCGGTGATCGAACATGCCATTATCGTTCAGTCGCTCACAGGTGCTGTCGTGAATAGGCCAGCGCGCCCGTTATTTCGGACCACCAGCCAATGCGCGCGGTTCGCTCCTTGTATCGGTACAACGGTCCGTACGTTGCCGGGTATGCTGAGCCCGCTCTTGGTGGCCGACAGGGGTTCCAAACCGCCCTTTCCATCACCACGCAGCAGTACGCCGATGCAGGCATCGCTCCGGCCGAACTGTGGGTCAGTGCCATAATGGTTGCCGGCCACGATCAGGTCCATGTGGCCATCGCCATCCACATCGCCGAACCGCATGGCCCGTGCGGCGGATAGCTGTGCAATCTTCGGCAATTCACGCGCTTCGAGCCACTTTCCACCCCGGTTCAGGAAGAGCGTATGGGCCATGGTGGTCGCCTTCAGTTCCTGTGCACCGCGCAACTCGTCAGCAGTGAGAACGTCAGAAAGCCGCGCTGCAGCATACGGCTGATAGCGCTGGAAACGCTTGCGCAGCATCACCATTTGGTCACGCATGCGGTCCAGTGTGTGCACGGGATAGATCGCTCCATTGTACGTGCGGCACAGGATCGGGTCCACTGTGCCATTGCCGTCGAAGTCCTTGTGGATCATGGTGGCCGGATTCTCCTTGTGGGCTTTGTGGACCGTGTTCAAACCTGCATTGCCCACGATCAATTCGGGCAGTCCGTCGCCATCCAGGTCCGCTGCATCGAGGGCGTTCCACCAGCCATGGGTCTGCTCCAGGCCCCAGTCCGCAGTGACGTTCTCCAGCTTTCCGTTCCGCTTCTTGAATATGGTCACGGGCATCCATTCACCAACCAGCACCAGTTCCTGCACCTGGTCACCATCCAGATCAATGAACCGTGCGTCGGTTACCATGCCGATGCGGTCCGATCCCAATAACCAATCGGCGGTGGCATCCGTGAATCGGCCGCCTTCATTCCTTAGCATTATGCTTCGCGGCGTTTCCGGATAACGGCCCGGGGTTGATCGCTGGCCTACGAACAGGTCCGGATCACCATCGTCATCCATGTCCCAGGAGGCCACGCAACCAGTACTGATGAGCATCACGGGCAAGGCGTTATTCGCCCGCTGGAACCCGCCGCGCCCATCGTTCAGGTAAAGCCTGTCCTGATAGGCGGGGTCGTCCAGTGACCGTTCATTGCCGCCACTGCCTGCGTACAGGTCCATGTCTCCATCGCCATCCGCATCCAGGAACAAGGCGGCGACATCCTCATGCAATGCATCGGCCACAAAGGCGGGAATGGACCGTTCCAGGAAGCGACCATCCCGTTGTTGCAGGAAAAGCCTGCCGGGCTGATCCATGGCACCGCCGAGGAAGACATCCTCCGAACCATCGTTATCCACATCGGCCACGGCAACGCCCGGTCCGTCCTCACTCAGTTTGTGGTGGAGCAGGGGCTCCCGCTTGAAGTCGATGAACGGGTTCTCCACATGCGCGAAGGTCTGTGGCAGTAGCGCGGATCTGTCCACCAACAGCGTGGGTTTTGGCGTGGTTGATGGTCGCACCAACCCCGGCTCCTTCATCACCCTGTGCGTGGCATCCAAGGTTGGCGAAGGCAGATCAAGCACAGTGCCGTTCGGCCATTTCACCCGTGCGCGCGAAAGGGTGGTGCCTTCCGGGATTCCGAAGTGCAGGATGGGTTCGCTGCTGGAAAGGAAGCCCCGGGCCGGTTGGAGTTGCTGTACCTGCGTACCGGTCGACGTGGTCAGTTCAACCTCACTTCCATAAACGTTCTTTCCGGAGGTGTCGGCCAGGATGAACCTGACATACTGGTTCGTTCCAGTGCTTGCACCGGTGTTGCGCAGCACGGTGGCCGGGCTGTTCAGGTTGTTGATGACCAGGTCCAGCCATCCATCACCATCCAGATCGGCGTAGGCGGCGCCATTGTTGAAGCCGGGTGGCCCGCTGTTCCATTCCTCCGTCACATCGCTGAACGTGAGATCACGTTCATTCCTGAACAGCGGCGATCGCAGCGCCACGGACGGTATGGCATTCAGCAGCGCCGTTACCGTGGACCTACCCATCTGCACTTCCTTATACAGCGAATCGCGCACGTAGTATCTGAAGTCGTTGTTGGTCAGGTCGCGTTTCAAGCTGTTGGTCACCAGGATGTCCTTCCACCCATCGTTGTCCAGATCGGCGAGCAGGACGCTCCAGCTCCAATCGGTATAGGCGGTGTTGCTCAGGAAGGCAATGTCACTGTACTGGCCATTGCCATGCGATAACTGCAAGGTGTTGGTGGATAGCTGAGCACCCAGGCCAACGGTCATGGCCCGTTCAAAACGGTCGAAATTCTGCTCGCTCGAGAGCATCTGGTAACGGTACCGGTCCGCAGGAACCATGTCCAGCGTCAACAGATCCGGGTAGCCGTCGTTGTTGATGTCGGCCCGGTCGGACCCCATGCTGGAAAGGGCCGAATGCCTGAAGTGCTCCTCGAAGCGCTCGGTGTAGCTGCCGTCCCGGTTGGCGATGTACAGGAAATCCGGACGGCTGTAGTCATTGCACACGTATATGTCCGGCAGCAGGTCGTTATTGAAATCACCGATCATGGCGCTCAGGCCAAAGGCCTCGTTCAGTATCCCCGACCTCTCAGTGACATCCGTGAACCGCCCCCCTGTATTGCGATAGAGGCGGTCGGAGTAGTTGGTGAGGTCATCGCTCGTGGCCACCATCAGTTCACCTTTCGGGTTGCGCGTGACGCGCAGCATGTTGGCTTTGCTCATCTCCGCCGGGTGGTTCAAGAGGTAGAGGTCCAGGTCGCCATCCAGGTCCATGTCGAAGAAGTAGGCCTGGCTCGAATAGCTGGCGTCGTCCAGTCCGTATTCGGCGGCACGCTCGGTGAAGGTCAAGTCGCCGTTGTTGATGTAAAGCAGGTTGCGCCGGAGCTCGGGGTCCGAAACGCCCGACCGGCAGACATGGATGTCCAGCCAGCCGTCTCCGTTCACGTCCACCATGGTAACGCCCGTTTTGTATCCGCGTGCGGTGGCGATGCCGGCTTTGGTGGAGATGTCCTCGAACCGTACACCGCCCTGGTTGAGGTACAAGGCATCGGCACCGAGATTGGATACGAAGTACATATCGGGCATGCCATCGTTGTTGATGTCGCCCACGGCAACGCCACCTCCATTGTACAGGTACTCGTAAAAGAATAGGTTCAGGCGCTCGTTCTCATCCAATTCATTTACGAAGCGGATGCCGGTCCTTGAACTGTCCAGCAATTCGAACAGCGTTCGTGCGGGGGCTTCTGAAGGCGGTGGGTCTGGGCCGGAGCAGCCCACCGCCAAGGCCAGCAGGAGCATGGAAGCAGAGGCCGTATGGTGAGCGCAGATGGTCATATTCACGCTCCGTATGGTCGATAGTCCGAGCCGGACCACAACGGTCGGCAACAATCTCGACTTCTCCAAGCGTCAGGTCATTGTTTCGGATCCGACCCTGCAGCTGCTCCCTGCTCAGCTTCTCGCGCAGCCGGTCCACGATGATTGGGAAGGCGAAGGGCGTGAACTTGCCGGGGTCCTTCAGCACCTTGTGCTGTGCTTCGGTGCGTTCCATGGTTCCGCGCGTGCGGAGCAGTTCCATCTGGTTGTCGAAGGCCTCGTTGCAGGCCTGGCGCGTGCTGCCTATTGGCGGTGGTCATTCGGCGTTGGACGCTGTTGCGCGGCTCTGCGCGCAATGGCGTTCAACGTTTTGCAGCTACCCGAAGGGCGGGACTTTTACCACAAAACTTGATTTGAAAAACTAATGTTTGATTAACCACTAAACTGTCTTTGGAACACGAAACCCCGCCTTTTGGGTAGGTGCTGTTATGGGCTGCCTTTCTTTCTGTCGTCATATGTCACACAATGTTTTTACAGGATATTTTTTGTGTTGAAATATTTTTATGTGATTTTCTAAGTCGCTAAAAATTGTCTCAAACCTTTCAAAGTTCTCTTCATAACCAAAAGAACCCGTTTCTTTTAGTCCTTCGATTATTTTCAATGTCCCAACTTTTTCAAATCTGTCTTTGAAATTGATGAAGTCTTTGTGGTCAACTGCAAGTTTGATAACACCAAAAAAGAAGTTGCAATTACCTCCAGTTAATTGCCAAATTCTCTCTATTCCTGGTTGTCGCTCTTTTGTTGTTTGTTGGTCATAACCGCTACCAATTTGTCTGCCTAAAATTTCTTTGTCTTTCAAATCGTCAACTGTCGGTTTTTTATTTTCATTGTAAGTTGTCGGAACTAAAATATAATTGCATTGACCTCTGTATTGGTCTATTGATGCACAGATAACAGCTCTGTAATTACCGTCTTTAAGTTGAAACGTCAATAAGTCGTCAGGTTGAAAATAAAAGTTGGTTATTTTTCTGAACTTTTTTCTTGCTCTTACTTTCGTGTTTGTCTGACTGATTTTCTTCCAAAATTTGTCAAGTTCTTTTTGTCGTGCCTTGCCTTCTTTCGGGTCATATTCCTCTGTCCAAACCTTAACACAAGCTCCTTTGTCGATTACTGATTTAACGTATGTGAGTTTATCTTCTGTCATTTGCCCCATTTCCCAAAGAGCCAAAGCACAAGAGGTAACATAAATTTCATTGTCAAAATCGTCAAAGTAGTCAACTTGTATTAAAGGAAACTCTTTGTTTATGGTGTCGAAGTCCGCTCCACTGTCATACAAGTCCATAATACCCCAGTAGGTATCGTGGGCTGTGTCACCGTCAATTATTTTAACTCCGTCTGTTGCCATTACTGTCTGTCTTTAAGGTTGCCCATAACGGGCCTGCGCTTGCCGCAGGCTATTCGTGTTCTTGTTCTTGGACGAAGTGTTCATGCTTCAACGGGAGTTGGCACCGGGACGAGGGCGGCTTGCGGCAAGCGCATGTTAGCGCACGTTTATTTCTTTTTATTCTTCAGCTCAAGTATCATGTTGTACACGCTCTGCACATTGGAGATCATCTCAAGCTGGGTATTGGACTTAACCCCAGGCATCCAGTTTAGACCACTAACGCCATGAACCAATGGATTCCTGGGTCCAATCTCAATAGACCCCGTTCCATCGTTATTCTCAGTGAATACAAAGTTTGAAGAGGAATGAAGGTCAATATTCCTTATTTCTTTCTTCCTCAATCCAGACTTGATGATAATCCGATTCTCTGTGAGTCCATATACACTGCTCTCCCTGTACTTTGAGTCAACCACAAAGCGGCCGAACGCGAAGAACAAACCAAACAGAACAAAGGGTACACCGAACAATGCGAACATTGGAGATGTTTGGCCAGCCATGTACATCCAAAATATGGCGAACCCCAACCATAAAAGGCTAAACGGGATAAGAAAGACGTCTGCGGTCCTGAAGATGATCCCTTGCTTGGGTTGTCCTGTCCAAACAATGGATTCGCCTTCAGGAACATGTCTTTGTAACTCAGATTTGAGGTCCCTGTATTTCATCGAATAGGTTGGCTTGTTTCTGAATGGGCGCTAACGTTTAGTAGCCGAAGATCTTCGCATATCCACGCTTGTAGTGGCAGGGGGGATCTTCGCGCTATTGGTCAATTGGGGAGTGTTTTGCGAAGGTTGTGACAGTAAAGCCGTCAAGGTGTGTCAAGGTTGTCCATGGGGTTCACGATGCCTTGCAAGTAGCGTGTGCTCACATGGGTGTAGATCTCGGTGGTCTTGCTGCTGGCATGGCCTAACAGGGCCTGAATATAGCGCAGGTCGGTTCCCTGTTCCAAGAGGTGCGTGGCGAAGGAGTGCCGGAGCGTATGCAAGGTGGCCTCTTTCCGGATCCCTGCTTTTGCGAGCGCGGCTTCGAGCACTTTCTGCAGGCTCCGGGCGCTGTACGTGCTGCCGCTCTGTCCAACGAATAGCAGGTCCTGTGGTTGGAATTGCTCCAAGTAGCGCTTCAAGAGTTCTGCTGTGCTCCGGCCTAGCAAGGTCGTTCGGTCTTTGTTGCCCTTGGCACTGCGGATGCGGATGAGGCCGCGGTCGAAGAGGAGGTCATCGGCCTTGAGGGCAAGGATCTCGCTCATGCGCAAGCCCCCCGAATAGGCCAAGGCGAGCATGGCTTGATGCTTCAGGTTGGACGGAGCTTTCAATAGCGCGGCTACTTCCGCCTTGCTCAGCACCAACGGCAGCTTTCGTTCTGCACGAGGCCGTTCGATGAAGGTGACCCGCTTGGCATCGCCCATGACGTTCATGTAGTAGTAACGGATGGCGTTCACCGCCTGGTTCAGTGTGCTGTTGCTCACTTTTCGTTCCGTGGCCAGATGATGCTGGAAGGCTTCGATGTCCTCCGTGCGGATGTCGTTGGGATGCTTGTTCGGGAAGTGCAGGAATAGCTGCTTGGCGGCGCCGAGGTACACCTGGATGCTCCGCGGGCTGTAGCGTGCCACCTCCAGCTTGCGGCGCATGGCGTTCAGAGCGTCATCTTGGACGTTCGCGAGGGAACCCGCTCCCCGTGCAGCTTTCGGCGCTTGTGCGGTTGCGGGAATTGGCGTCGCACTGGTGGTGGGCTTGCCGGTGGGCTTCACGCCCGGATTCGACAGTGCCGCATCGGGCTTCTTCCGCAGGCCGTTCATGTCCACCCATGCCAGACCCTTGAATGCCGCGAAAATGGCTTGCAGATGCTCGGGCGAGTTGGGGGTATGCCAGCACCGGTGGGTGCTGCTCCATTTCGCTCCCGACTTCTTGGCTGCCGCGATGAGCGACGCTTCGTAGGGGAAGCGCAAGGCGATCCTCCGCTGCGATTCATGCACCAGGTGCTCCAGCACCACGGGCT